>QHXA01000689.1 GCA_003222755.1 Acidobacteriota bacterium | reverse complement strand
GAATTTTGCTGCTAGAACTCATTTACTCCCTCGTTCCCATTACCAGGCAATTCGTCTCTGGGAGGGACCGAGGCAGTCCACGCTAAGGACTGGATTCCGGCGGTCCCGCCGTCGTAGGGCCCTGGGCCCGTTAGACCGGTGACTTTGCGTCGCCATCTTTCGATGACTTTGCCCTTGTCAGAATCGCGTTGAAATCAGCCGATCAGATCACTTCCGATCTCCTCGTTTGCATTCCGCTTCGGCCGCCATCTTCACGCGGCCGGCAGGAAGTCGATCGGGTACACGATCGTCACGGCCTGCACACCGTCCTTCGCGCCGAAGTTCATCGTCCGGACGCGGCTCACGACCTGAGCGGCGAGATCCGGCGCATTCATGTCACTCGACTGCAGCACGCACATCGACACGCTGCCGTCTGGCTCGATCGTCAGGCGCAGCACCATCTGGCCTTTCAACGCGGGGTCATTACGCAGCTCCCGGTTGTACAGCCTGTAGAACGACGCCTTGTAGCGGTCGAACACGATCTGTATTTCTTCGTCGGTGCGGGAAGGCCCCGGCCCGCCGTGCGCCTTGGGTCGGTCTGCGCCGCCGATCGAGGCGATCGAACTGGTCGCGCGGCCTACGCCCACGCCTTGGAACCCGCCTCCGCTGCCACCGGCTCCGCCACTGCCCCTGCCACCGACTCCGCCACCGCCGTTGCCACCGCCTCCGGCTCCTCCGCCACCGCCTCCCACGCTGCGGTTCAGCGAGGCGACGTTGATGCCACCGCTCGATCCCGGCGTACTGCTCGTCAACGTGGAGCGTGACGATGGCCGGCCCACGTCATCCGCGGCAGCGTGACGCGCATCGGCTCCGAGACGCGGCGCGATCGTGTCCTGTGCCAGGCTCGCCAACTTGTCCTTGAATGCGAGGATACCGACGTTTCCGACTTTCGGCTGTGGCTGGGGCTCCACCTTAACGCTCTCCTCCGGACCTGACGGCAGTTCCGGTTTCCCAGGCCCGTCTGGACCTGCCGGGGCGTTTGGTCTCGGTTTCAGCGCGGGTGCAGGCGCCCCCGGAGGGGCCCCGGCCGAGGTCGTCGCTCGCGGCAAAGGTAGCGTGACCGCGGCCGCGGGGACCGCGATCGCCGGTGCACGATAGAAGACGATGTCGACCTGTGCATCTTTCTTGGGGGGCGCGCTGTGAAGCAGCGCTCCCGCCGGCACGAGCATCAGCACAGGCAGCACGAGGACATGGAGCCCAAGGCTCGTCAACATGCTGCGGGAGGATAGCCCGTATGTTTTAAACATGGTTTCCATCGTTGTCACCAAGCAACCACCTCAATTGGTCGCGATAAATTCAATCTTCAAATCCTCGACGCCCGACTGCGCGAGGTCGATAATGCGCAGTACGCCCTCATAGTTCAAACTGTCGGCGGCGGCCAGGAACAGCACGCGCTTTTCCGAGGGCTGGCCGCCCAGGATCTCCGCCATGCGCTCGGGCAATTCAGCCGCAGGGATCTTTTGATCGGCCAGGGTCACGCGACAATCCTCCGGGAGCCCCTGCTCTGCAAGCGGCCCAAGAATTCGGCACGCTGTGGGCTCGATACTCAGGATCAGCTGCGATTCTGCGGACTGCGCGGGCACGGCAGCGCCAGAGGATCGAGGGATGTCGACGTTGTAGCCCTGCATGAGGAGGGGGACGACGACCATGAAAATGATCAGCAGCACGAGCACCACGTCGACGAGCGGCGTGATGTTGATCTCGGACTGCAGATCGGAGCCCAGTTCCCCTCCGTTGAACTGCATGATGTTAATCTCTCCCCGCCGGTGCGCCGGCGCGCTTGGCGATCAGCCCCACGCCGCGGAAGCCGGCCTCCTCGATCGCGAGCATGGCCTGCCGGACCTGTCGGAAGTTGAGCCTTGCGTCGCCCCGAATCACGACCTTCGGGTCCGGCTCGGAGCCCACCGCAGCGCGGAGGGCTTCGCCCAAATCTTCGGCTGCGACCGGCTGATCGTCGATCCACAGCCCGCCGGCCTCGTCGATGGAGACCAGGATCCGGCCTCTCTCGTCGCCCTGGTCACTCGGCTTCACCGTGTTCGGTAGGCTGACCTCCGGCCCCTTCCGCATCTGCGGCGCCATCACCATGAATATGATAAGGAGCACGAGCACCACGTCGACCAGCGGCGTGATGTTGATGGCCGCCTGCATCTTGGCCGGCTCACCGAGTCGCATAGGCCGGCCCTCCCTTCTTGACCGATACCTTGGCCTCCGACATTTCGACCTCCGACATCTTGACCTCCGGTATTTTGAACAAGCAGTTCACGAGCTGGGACGAAGCCCGGTTCATCTCGACGTGGAAAGTCTCTATCTTGCCCGTGAAGAGGTTGAAGGCGACGACGGCCGGGATCGCGACGAAGATGCCCAATGCCGTCGAGACCAGCGCCTCAGCGATGCCGCCCGAGACCACAGACATCCCGCCGGACCCCGTGGCCGCGATGCTGCGGAAAGCGTTGATGATCCCGACCACGGTGCCGAAAAGGCCGATGAACGGGGCCGTGGAACCGATCGTGGCCAGGAACCCGAGACCCCGCTTCAACTGGATCAGCGTCTCGGACATGGAGTCCCTAAGTGCGCTCGTGACGAGCTCGAGCGAGGCAACCGGATCGCCTCCGCTCCGCCGCACACCGTCGTACTCGAGGATGCCCGCCGAGACCACCTGCGCCACGTAAGAATTCTGGTGCAGCGGTACGGCGTCGATCAGTTCTTGGACCTCTCCTCCGTGAAGGAATTTCTTGAACACGGGCTTGAACATCTCCGACTGGCGCGAGGCCGAGCGGAAGCGGCGGTGCTTGTCTACGATCATCCCCACCGAAAAGATGGACAGCACGGCGAGGCAAAACATCACCGCGCCTCCGAATAGACCGACGTTTCCTAGTAGCTCTGTAAAGGTCATGGCTTCCTCCTTGGCGCCGCACTGGCGGGCTGCGCCGCATTCGTTTTGGCCGGTGCACCGCCGGGGCGGGCCGTTTCCGACCTGATTTCGTAGTAACTGAGCATTCGCATGAATACTTCCTTGTCGATAGGTAGCCTCGAATCGTCCAGCAACGTCGAGATGCCGAGGACATTGCCGAGTTCCGAGCGCTTCCACGGAACGATGACCAGCGCCTTGGGCGCTTCCTGGTTGCCCAGAATGGACATGCCGAGCGCCTTTCCTCCCGGGACGGAGATCAACTTCCCATCTTCTTCGGTCTTTGGCTGCGCCTCTTCAGTCTTTGTTTGTGCTGCTTCCGTCTTTGCCTCCGCTGCTGCCGGTTGATTCTGGTCTTGCTGCGCGAGAACAGCCGCGGGCGCCAAGGCAAAGACCGCAAGCAATACGGCTTTCCACAAAATGTATCGGTTAGGCATATTCCCCGCCTTGGATAAGGCGGGGTGGCTGCACCCATTAAGAAAATGCTGCGAAGCCTCCTTAGCGGGTGCAGACGGGCGCGAAGCGCAAGCGCGACAGCGCGCAGCATCAAAAATTGTTCGTTCAAGCCACCGATTAATCGGTAGTTGAACGAACCGCCCCGTCCGCTCCATCAAAGGTGGCTTCGCGGCATCTTTCTTGATGTCGCGTCCACCCCGCCTTATCCAAGGCGGGGAATACGCCACACTCGGACTTTTTGTGCAAAGCCCTCCTTCGTGGAGTCTGAAAAACATGGTTCGGCTCATGGCTTCTCCTTTTGGTTTCCGCGCTTGCGAAGGTCGGCAATCCATTTGGCCACCTCGGCGTCGTCCGGAATGATCCGGCTGTACGCCTCGTAATGCTCCAGCGCGCACCTGTAGTCCCCGAGATACAGGTCGCACAGAATGCCAAGATTCCTGTGCGCATCCTTAAACTCGGCAGACTGTGCCAGGGCCGCCTCATAACTGGCGCGCGCTTTTGCAAACTCTTTTTTGCGCCGCTGCAGCACACCGAGCTCGTTGCGCACGGCGGGATCTTGTGGATTCAATTCGAGCGCCTTGTTCAGACTGGCTTCAGAGCGGTCCACATCGCCGGTGCGCTCGTATGCAATGCCGAGATCGATGTGCGCAGCCGTTAATGCAGGCGACTGTTCGGTCACCTTGAGCAGCAACGCGATGGCCGGCTCGTACTGTGTCTCCTGCAGCATCCGCATCGCGGCCTGGTAGTCGGCACCCACTCCGTCCGTGGCGAGCACGGTCGCGTCGGCGACCATCGGGCCGAGGAAGCTGCTCGTTTCGCGTTTCGCATAACGGCCCGGCATCATTTCGGTGAGCCGGCTGAGACTTTTCTCGGTCCACTCGTTCAAGACGCCAGCGTGCAGCAATTCCAAATTCTT
>QHXA01000688.1:5257-5659 GCA_003222755.1 Acidobacteriota bacterium | reverse complement strand
CCGGTTCCACCAGTTGAACCGCCTCCTCCAAACGCATCGCCCGTTGTGTCTGCAGGAGGCGTGCACGGAGGATTCAATTCAAACACTGAATTCGGTCCAAAATTCGAACCATGTATGACGATCGGCGCCGGGAAAGCCTCCCCGGGACGCGAGGTGTCAAACAACAATACTCCGGCATCGATGGAGTCCAGAACCGGCCGCAGGTTCGTCACGAGGAGCGGCAACGATTCGGATGTTCCAAGCGACGGCGCCGGATTAACAACGATGACGGGGAATGCTCCACCGATCTGCAGCGCCTTCTGGGGTATCTCACCTATAAGTGTCGTTGCACTGATGAAGGTGGTTGGTATCTCAAACGTTCCGACCTTTATTTTTGCCGCTTGTTTGAAACCGAAACCGATG
>QHXA01000688.1:2465-5166 GCA_003222755.1 Acidobacteriota bacterium | reverse complement strand
ATTGGATGGACCAATTGTCGGCGACGGATTGATCGCGGAAATCTTCAGGAATCCGCCATTCGCAAGGTCCTCGCCCGGAATGGTCACTTGTACGGTACTTGGTGTGAGCAATGTGGTAGGCCGCGCTACACCTTGAACCAATACGGTGGCGCCGGGGAGGAAGCCCGAACCGGCGACGGTGGTTGTGAATCCCGCATTTCCGGCAAGCAGCGGCTGCGGCAGAGCGCCAAGGCCTGTCAGGACCGGAGCAGGAGTACCAATCGGGAGCGAAGCCGGAGGAGAAGAAATGCTGCCTCCCGGACCATTGTTTCGTATGGATAAAGCACCGATACGCGGTACGACAACGCTGCCCGCGTCCAAAGTCGCCTTGAGAACGGGAAGAGTCTGATTCACAAACGTGGTGGCACCAGCAGCGTCGGTAAGCTTCACGGGCACATCTGCCGTCGTCAGTATCGTCGGAAACGATCGGCCATCGAACACGATCTCGCTGTCTGCCATGAGCGGTGATCCCGCCACGATCAGCGCTGTCGATCCGCTGCCGGAAACAACTGCCGAAGGCTGCACGGTTGTGATCCTGGGTGTCACCAGCGTGCCGGCAAAATCATTTCCGCGGCTGCTGTCGGACTGAACCGTCACCGCACTTGCAGATGGGCTGAACGCGTAGCCGGTCGCTCCAGCACGGACCGTATATGAACCATTGGACACGTTTGGAAAAACAAAGGTTCCAAATTCATCGGTAACAGTGTAGGCCGTGAGAGAACCAGCCAATTGCACACTGACACCGGGCAGCGAGGCGCTATTGTGCCGCACGGTTCCCGTGATCAGAAAGGTTGTCGGATCCGGAGGGTTGTAGTCCGGCTGCGAATGCATTGGAGAAAGATTCGCAAGGAGCGTGCTGTCATTCCGGCCGTAGAGAGCGGCCGCGCTGATTGGAACATCCGACGCGATGTGGATGAAGCCGGCGTCTCGAATTTCCGGCAGGAGTTCAGTCAAGTTACGGCTTATCGAAGACTGCGGATCGATTCTCAGACTACTTCGTGTTACGGCTCTGCCGTCATCCAAAAGGTCGCGTATTGTCAGCGTTGCCGGCGTACCCGCAGGATTCAAAAATGTGAAACCGGTGAAAAACTGAGGGTTCGGGGCGTCGGTTGCAAAGGCAAAGTTCGTACTTGGCGCCGGTGCGCCGGGACTCACGACAAATCCGCCTGGCGCCACGCCAATGGCTGCGGAGGTCACTGTGGGAGTTGCGGTCTGAACGGTGATGAAGCCCGATGAAAAGCTCGAGGACAAACCAAACAGGCCCTGCACTGAACGTCGCATGGCGCCCCCCGCAGGCAGTGCGACGATGACAGGATTCGTCTCGCCAATTAAGCTGCCGTTCGGGGCTCGCGCCGTCAGCGTGGCGCTGCTCGCGATTTGAGAGGTATTGATGACTTGAACGAGCGTTGAGTAACCCAGTCCGTTTATGAACAGGGGCACTGTCGTATTGAAAGCAGCGGTCGAATCCGGGACAGCTTGCACGAAAGCCGTGTCGCCAAAACGCTGGCGAACTCCCTCGCTGAAATCTGCAAATCCTCTCACAGATGCGAGAGCAAACACGCGTCGCTCCGACCCAAGAACGTTGTTGGGAACAAGCACCAGAAGGTGCGATACGTCCCGGTTGGAAGAACTCAAGACGGCCGGGATCGCATTCTCCAGCAGATCGCGTCGTGTGGCATGCGGACCGAGTGCAAGCTGAGTTGAACCTTTAGTCGAACCATTCGCCGCCATCGCGATCACGACAGCCGAAACAGTGCTATCGCTATCGTTGTAAATCGAAATTTCGGAAGTGCCCAAAGTCCCCTGCGACAAGGGGAGGATCAGGCTCCTTGACCCACTAGAGGGTTCCAGCGTTTTAAAACCATTCGCGAAAGGCACTTTCGCCTGCGCCGATAGAGGTCCGCTGGCGCGAACAACCACACTGCCATCGAAGTTGCGCGCGCCGAAAGCGGCAAAATCCGCCGGCCTCACCCGCAATTGCCCGTTCGCCGCGATTTCGACGTAAACCGCGGACACAGCACCCGCGGGGTCGTAGAAGAAGATGTCAGCCGTGACAAGCCGCGGACTCAAATTGCTGAGCACGAGTTCAGCCGAATTGTCCGGACTGAATTTCGGAAACACGTAAACGAAGTCCGTAGCTGTCTGTGAAATCACCGCAACGGGCGCCGAGACAAGCATAACGCTTATGATCAGCCACCCCAAACGCAACGCCACCCTGGGCTGCATATCCTCTCCTTCCAGTAAGACCTGCAAATTTCGTCAAGCCCGTCGCACACTAGCGTGAGGGCATATGCGTGTCAATAATGCCTACAAATTCGTAACGGTTTGTCGGAGTAAAACCGAACGCGCAGGCTAAAACCGGCGCTTACGCGGGCAGGCGAATAGTGAATGTCGAACCGGAGCCGACGGTGCTTGTTACAGTGATCGTGCCACCTTGGCTTTCAATCGCGTGCTTCACGATCGATAAACCCAGGCCCGTGCCGCCCGAATCCCGCGCACGAGCTTTGTCGACGCGATAAAAGCGTTCAAAGATTCGCGGCGCCTCGCCGGATGGAATTCCCACCCCAGTATCGGCAACGGAGAGGACTAATGTTTGGCCGTGGAGTTGAGCCGTAATGCGAATTTGACCTTCCGGCGAGTTGTAATGAATCGCGTTATCGAT
>QHXA01000688.1:590-2235 GCA_003222755.1 Acidobacteriota bacterium | reverse complement strand
CGATGGTTTTCAGGAAATCGGGAGCAATGGCGGGATCATCTTTCGCACCCGATAACAGCGTTTCCGCATAACCGCGAATCGAGGTGAGTGGAGTCTTGAATTCATGAGAAACATTCGCAACAAAGTCACGCCGCATCCGTTCCGTGCGGCGGATGTCCGTCAGATCGTGAAATACGATTACCGCGCCATCGATTTCATCTGCTGCATTCGGAACGGGCGCGACATTCGCTTGTAGAACCCGGCCACTTCCAACGGCGATCTCAAGTTGCCGCGCCGGTGTGCCGTGCAACACGACCCGCACAGCATCCTCCAATTCCGGCCGCCTGAAAATTTCTAGAGGTGTTTTGCCGATGAGATTGCGCGTTGTTCCAAGCATCTGAGCAACGGAAGTATTTGCGAGGACGATGGTGGCATTTTGATCGAGTACCATCACACCGTCCCCCATCGCTTGCAAAATCGACTCCAGGCGCTGTTTGCCTTCAGACAACTCGAGCATTCGCGCATTGAGATTCTGCGCCATGCTGTTCAGAGATGTTCCAAGCGCGGCGATCTCCTCGTCACCTGTGATCGGAAGCCGTTGATCGAGGTTCCCCGCGGCGAGTTTCCTGGAGGCTTCCGCGAGCTCCCGCAAGGGACGGGAAATCAAACCAAACACAACATACGCAAACACGAACGTAAGGCCTAGAGCGATCAGCATCGCAAACGCTAGCTGCGTCCGCAGGTCGTGGCTGAGTGCGTCGACCGATGAAAGCGGCATAGCGAGCCGCAGGATGTAAGGATCTAAACGGCGCGCGACGTAGATGAATTCGACCTTGACCGTTTCGCTCCAACGAATAGCCGAACCTGTTCCTTCGCGCGCGGCCGTCTGGACCTCAGGCCGCAGCCGATGATTCTCCAGCGTTGCTAGTTGCGAGGCTTCTACATCGGAATCGCCGAGCACGATGCCGTCGTGCGCAATGATCGTCACGCGCAGACTGAGGAGGCGGCCCAATTCGTCGGCCTGCTGGTCGAGCGGCTTTGTGGGATCGGATCTTTGCAAATAGGCCGCAGCAAGAACACTCTCGTCCAGGAGCCGGTTTTCGATTTGCTTCTCGATGTCTTGACGAAGTGAGAAGTTTAGAAAATATCCAAGAATCGTGGCGATGAGGGCAATGATAATGACATTCCAGAGAACCAGGCGGGAATGAAGACGAAAGCTCATGCCATGCGATAACCCACGCCTCTCACGGTTTCGACACGCATTGCTTCGTCGCCGAGTTTCTCACGCAGCCGCCGGATGTGAGTGTCTAACGTTCGTGAAGTCGCCTCGCCATGATAACCCCAGACTTTGTCCATCAGAACCTCGCGCGTGAGCACGTTTCCGTGCGCGCGCATCAGCTCTTGAAGGAGGTCGAACTCTTTCGCGGTTAGAACAATTAAATTGCTGGCAACGAAACACTGACGGCGTTCCGGATACAACTGGATTTTGCCGCTGCGCAGCAGATCACTGCGTTCGTCTTTCATGCGCCTAAAAATCGACTTCACGCGCAGCACGAGCTCGCGCGGACTGAAAGGCTTCATAACGTAATCGTCCGCTCCAAGCTCGAAACCGACCACACGATCGATTTCATCGCCGCGCGCGGTGAGCATCACGATAGGAATACGC
>QHXA01000688.1:0-552 GCA_003222755.1 Acidobacteriota bacterium | reverse complement strand
CTTCCATTCCGTCAACGTCGGGGAGCATGAGATCGAGAATGATCAAGTCCGGTGGGTGCTTTTGAACGGAGTCTAGAGCCTTTCGACCTGTCTCTGCGGTGGCCACTTCGAATCCGGCTTGTGTCAGGTTGTAGCTGACCAAGCGCTGGATATCGAGGTCATCATCGACGATCAAGACGCGTTCCATGCCGAATATCCTGGCCCCTCACCAGAAAAACAACCATCTCTGCGATGTTGGCCGAGTGGTCGCCGACACGCTCGAGATGTTTTGCAATGAAGATCAATTTGATGGCGCGGGAGATCGAGCGCGGATCTTCCAACATATACGTCAGGAGTTCCCTGAAAATTTGCTCGTACAAATGATCCACGATGTTGTCGTTCAAGATCACCTTTTCCGCAAGCTCGGTATCAGAGTTCACGAACGCGTCGAGGCTCTCCTTTAAAATCTTTTGGGCCGCGTCTGCCATTATGGGCAAATCGACCAGGCGTTTCAGTTCGGGCTCCTGAATCAACTCAATGGCGCGTTCGGCGATATTGACCGCAATGTCCCCG
>QHXA01000687.1:2822-3257 GCA_003222755.1 Acidobacteriota bacterium | reverse complement strand
AAAACACTTTATATAATCCTGAATGGGAATGATTACGGCGTAGCAGGTCGCTATTAAATCCAACTACGAATCCTCTGTGTCGATCAGCATAATGTGCCCACATGAGAATTCCGTCATTCCTCTGAGAAAGACAGATGATGCGCGTGTGCTTCTCAAGATCAGATCCAAACTGGTCCTGATGACGCTTCGCTGCGTCAGGAACCTCAGCTTTCATCCGCGCGACAGTGGTCCTGTTAGGTGGTACAGGGAGCGGACGCTTCTTGTGGAGCGTTACCATTGTATCCCAAATCTGATCTGGAGTTACCTCTTCATCTACAGACGGCTTCCACTCAAAAGGATCGTTCAGTGTAGATGGCGTCGACGATTTGATTCTCCGATTTTCAAAGATGTCGATCGCACTCTCGCTGCAGTATTGAAACAGAGTATCGGGAACCC
>QHXA01000687.1:0-2701 GCA_003222755.1 Acidobacteriota bacterium | reverse complement strand
CGTGCCTTTTCCGCGTGAGCCAAGTCTTCCAGTATCGATTGTCGATCTTACCCGCCGACCACGACGGTGACGGGTTTGCTCCACTGGCCGAGGCGGGCGTCGCCGACGCGGTATATGGCTTGGTAGGTCCATTTCGTCGGCGCTGCGGACGCCGCAGCGCAACGTCCCTACCACGCAGCCTTGCGAGGGGACATTGTCTTCGTGTTACGCGCCCGTTAAACTGTCGCGCATTCTTGGAGAGACACCACAATGACCTCGCTGGATTACTACGCCATCGAAGCACTCCTGGCCGACGACGAGCGCGCGGTAGCATAAAGCAATCAAGATCATGGATTGGGAGGATTTGGAATATGCAGTAGAAGTTAGAGGTCCAGATCCTCAACAGATCGCTTGTCGAAAAAGACTGAGAGATTTTTTTGAGAGCAATGAGCAGCAGGTATTTTTCGCGAATCAGCTGGCGGTCCAGAACGAAAAAGATTTCTTCCATTGGATTACGCATAGAGCGATTGCTGATCTGATCAGGAGTAAGCAGATCAAAACAGAAGTGCGGCAAATGAAAACCGGGGCTCCGATTCGGCTGCTTTGGCACCGAGGACACCGATATTTTAAGCGAGATGCCGCGCGAGTCGTAAGGTTGGTCGAAGAATATTCCGATCCGAATGTCTGCGCATATTTAGGTCTTCACGGCGAAACGATGATACTGAGAGGATTTGCGCGAAAACGATTCACCTTGTTGGGAGAGCACACGCGGGAGTTTCGCGAGCGTACGTGGGAGCGGACGGACCACAACTTGGATTTCGTCTTCGAGCGGGATGAAGCAGCGTACGGAATCGAGGTTAAGAACGCACTTTCGTACATGGATCAAAAGGAATTTCGAATAAAGATAGCATTGTGTGAACAGTTGGGATTGCGACCTATATTCGCAGCCAGGATGCTGCCGAAAACGTGGATTAAGGAGTTAATTGATGCTGGAGGATACGCGATGATTTTGAAATACCAGTTATACCCATGGACGCATTTGGACTTGGCAAGAAGAGTTGCGAAGGAACTCGGGTTGCCGGTTGACGCGCCCAAGGCGCTGGCAGACGGAACGATGGATCGTTTTGAGCGCTGGCATTTGGAGAAGGGTGTGAATTGAGAGAAGGATTCACCACAAGTGATAGGGTAAGGAGCACTCGGCAAAGAGGTTACGGGTTACCTCTATGAATACGTAGGGTCTATCGGGTGTTGATGGATTCAGTTTACCGTTCAACATCGGGCGTGGCGAACCGGCGTTGTCTTCGCGTGATGCGCTCGTTAAACTGTCGCGCATCGCCACGACTCACATGATATGACCCAAACTTCGCTGGATTATTACGGCATCGAAGAGCTTCTGACGGATGAAGAACGCGCAGCGCGCGATCGGGCGCGGCGTTTTGTGCAGGAGGAAGTCTTGCAGGAGATCGTGCCGTACCATCGCGCAGCGAAGTTTCCGGAACATCTCACGCCGCGGATGGGCGCGTTGGGCTTCTACGCTCCGTACCTGAAAGAACACGACTGCGCGGGCGTTAGTTACACCGCGTACGGGCTCATCATGCAAGAGCTCGAACGGGCCGATTCGGGCCTGCGCTCGCTGGCGTCGGTGCAGGGCGCGCTCGCGATACAGGCAATCCATTCGTTCGGCTCGGCCGAGCAACATGCGCGCTGGTTGCCCGGGTTGGTGAAGGGCGAATGCGTTGGGTGTTTTGCACTGACAGAACACGGCCATGGCTCAGATCCAGGCGGAATGGAAACCCGTGCGAAACGAGACGGCGACAGTTACATTTTAAACGGCAGCAAATGCTGGATCGGCAACGCCTCGATCGCGGACGTCAAAGTTGTTTGGGCAAAAGATGACGAGGGACATGTGGGCGGATTCGTGGTCGAGAAAGACGCGCCTGGATTTCGCGCGCAGGACATCGAGGGAAAATTCAGTCTGCGCATGTCGCGTACGTCGGAGTGCTGGTTTGAAAACTGCCGAATACCTGCGGAGAACCGCTTGCCCAAGGCAGAGGGTCTTAAGGCGCCGTTATCGTGTCTGACGTACGCGCGCGTGGGCATCGCGTGGGGCGTCATTGGTGCAGCGATTGATTGCTATGAAACAGCGTTGGCTTACGCCAAATCGCGTGAACAATTTGGACGACCGATCGCGGGATTCCAATTGGTGCAGCAAAAACTTGTCTGGATGGTGCAGGAAATTACGAAGGCGCAATTGCTGGCGTTGCGTCTCACCCGCCTGATGGAGGCGGACTCGGCGCGGTCTGCGCAGATTTCGCTGGCGAAACGCAACAATGTGTGGATGGCGCTGCGATGCGCGCGCAAGGCGCGTGACATCCTCGGCGCCGCAGGCATCACAGACCGCTACTCCGTGATCCGGCACCTTATGAATCTGGAAACCGTCTCGACATACGAAGGGACTCACGACATTCACACATTAGTCGTCGGTCGCGACATCACGGGCGTAAGTGCCTTCGGCGGCTGAATTGAGCGGATTGCAACCGCAATCCTTGCGCATCCCCAGCCACGATGGCGTGATGTTGAACGTGGGTTATTTCGGGGGCAGCGGAAGGCCTGTTCTTTTCACGCACTACGTGGCGATTGGCGCCCAAATTGTCGAGCAGCCGATTGAAGGCATGATTATTTTCGCCGATGTCGATCTTCAGCCTAAAGAGACCGAGATCGA
>QHXA01000067.1:1531-11592 GCA_003222755.1 Acidobacteriota bacterium | reverse complement strand
GCCAGCTGATTCTCCTTGCAGGTGAGCCGGGCATCGGCAAGACACGACTGGCGCTGGAGTTTGCTCGGGCAACGGCAGGTGTCGAGGGCATAGTCCTGCTCGGACGCTGTGATCAAGAAGCACTGGTCCCGTATCAGCCTGTTGTGGAAGCGCTCGAATGGTACGTGCGGACCTGCCCCGTGCCTGTGCTCCGTGTGCAGCTTGAAGAGATCGAGGCTGCGTCCGAGCTTGCCGATTTAATTCCTGCTCTGGCACGACGTATATCTATACCTATCGAGACGATCGAATCGAATGCGGAGGGACGCCGCTACAGATTATTTGAAGCAGTCGCATCTCTCTTGTCGATTGCTGCACGGAGCCGTCCGCTAGTGCTTGTCCTCGAAGACGTCCATTGGGCCGACCGGCCGACACTGCTTCTGTTACGCCATTTATTGCGCTCGTCGCATGAGGCAGCACTTCTCATCATTGCAACTTATAGAGAAACTGAACTAGACCGAACGCATCCGCTTGCAGAGGTGCTGTCGGACCTTCGACGCGAAGGAGCGTCCACGCGCGTTGCATTGCGTGGGCTCGGCCCCAACGAAGTTGGCCAGTTCATCACAGCCTCCCTCGGCCGCGAAGCGCCGGCAGCGCTCACGCGGCTGGTCGTCGAGAGTACCGAGGGCAATCCATTTTTCGTGAGCGAGGTCTTACGGCATGTTGGAGAAGCGGGAATATTGGAACGGCTGGAGAGCGGGAAAGGTAAGACCGCTATCGACGACCTTGGCCTGCCGGAAGGCGTGCGAGAGACGATCGGACGGCGTCTCAATCGTCTGAGCGAGATGTGCAATCGCATTTTCGGAGTCGCCGCAGTCGTTGGCCGCGAGTTCGATTTTTCGGTGTTACAAGCTGTGGCTGATGTCTCTGAGGACCAGTTGCTCGACGCGATCGACGAAGCGCTCGCGGCGCACATCATCAACGAAGTACCCGCTGCGCCAGGCCACTACATGTTCACACACGCGCTGATTCGTGAAACCTTGTACGGCGAAATTACCGGCGCGCGCCGCCTCCGTATGCATCGCCGCGTCGCAGAAACACTGGAGCGGTTGGCCGCCCCAGGTCAAAAGCCGCTCGCCGATCTGGCGTATCACTACGGCCAGGCGGCTTCGGCCGGTAATGCGGAAAAGGCCATCGGTTATGCGATGCAAGCGGGCGAGCACGCTTCGTCTCGCTTTGCCCTCGAGGAAGCAGCACGGTTTTATGAAATGGCACTACACGCTCTCGACTTTCTGCCGGAGGACAAAGCGCTGCGTTCACGCAGATTGGATCTCCGCTTCCGGCGCGGGCGGGCATTCGCCGATGTAGGTCAGTGGGCGGCCGCAAAGGCTGAGATGGCTGCGGCACTGGACCTGTTAGAACCTGACGAGCAAGAGCGCCGCTGCGAAGTTCTCGTGGAGTTGGCGAAGTCCGCTTTCTGGATGCTCGATGTACCTAGCGTTCGCCGATGTGCTGCTGAAGCGCTTCCCATCGCTGAGACGTTGGGACGCGATGACCTGTGGGGCGACGCAATAGCATGGGTGGCAGCCACCATCGGGTCGGATGGAGATCCGCTTAGTGCGGTCGAGACTTCTCGGCAAGCGATCGACCGAGCCGGCGGCGTCCGGTCAATGGCACTATCTCAACTCACCATTAGCTCTTACTGGATCGGCGAAACGCAGGAGGCAGTTGACCTGTCGTCTCAGGCGGTCGCAAACGCTCGCGCATCGCAAGATCCCGCATTCAGGATGTTCGCATTGGAACATTTGGGACTCAGCCTCACCGCAGCCGGCAGGTACGACGAAGCCAAGAGTGCCTTCGATGAAACCCGCGAATTCGGGCGGCGCTACGGCGTTCTTCCACTCCTGGCACGCGGTATCGCCATGTCCACTGGTCTCTGCACGGCCATCGGAGACTATTCCGGTGCTGAGACGCTCGCGCTCGAAGCTCGAGATCTTGCGCGCCAGTTAGGCTTCATGCCACCGTTCGTCAGCGCAGGCATCGACTTGCTATTAATCTATTCCCGCAGCCACGAACCTGGTCGCGCTGAGCTGCTGCTGGATGATGTTGCTCGCGCTGTTGTGAATGCGAGTGGCTGGCATGGTTGGCTGTGGCGGCTCCGGCTTTGGCAGGCGCGCGCTGAAGTCGCGTTTGCGGCGGGCGACTGGCGCAAGGCACTTGAGGCCGCCGAACACAGCATCGAAGAAAGCCACGCACGTCACCGGATCAAATATGAAGCCCTGGGCCTTGGAACTCGCGCTCGCGCGCGAAGCAAGCTTGATCAGATGGGCCTGGCCATCGACGACGCGGCCGCCGCCGTTGCCATTGCGCGTAAGCTCGGCGATCCGGCACTGCTCATCGATATGCTTGCACTGCAGCTCGTTTTGGACGGCAACGATGCACTAGCGTCGGAAGCGCGGCAAACGGTCGACAAAGTATTAGGCAAACTCACCGATCAACATCTACGGCAGCGTTTCCTTGAATCGGAATCTGTACGATTCGTGTTGAAAGGAACGAGTTAGCGCACGCCGGAGGGAGCGCAACCCCCGGTTGTCTGAACCAAAGACACCCGCACCCTGAAAGGGTGCGGCACCGCTCCGCGGTGCGAAAATGAAAGGGTGCGCATTTCACCGGCGTGGTTATTCCGCCTAATTTCCTGACACGCCTCCGGCGTGCGCAAAATGGAAAAACTTCAGTCCCCGTCGCCACAATCCGTTCGCACCTTCTATGGGCGCCACTACAGTGTCCGGATGAAGGAATATTTCGGATCTGCAGCCAGGCACTCCGCTTCCGGAACGCCTAGCTCTTTTCTAATGATATTGGTTCCCCGCACCAGCGCGACGCATTTGTAGAATGCGTGACGGCGACTCATACCTTCGCGGCCCATGCCGCAATCCGTACACACGGCGAGCCGTTCGGGCGAGACGTATTTGAGCGCTTGACGCAAGAGATCCGCGACCTCTTCCGGGCTCTCCACCTGCAACGTGTGATGATCAATCACGCCGATCGCGATTTTCTTACCCGTGATCTGTTTGCAAACCGGCTCCAGATCCAACGCATTCGAACTTTTCATCTCGAATGTGATGACATCCGCGTCGACTTGATTCAACACCTCCAGCGCAGGCTTATAAGACTGCACCTGCGCGAACATCCGCTGCTGAGATGGATTTCCCCAACAGGTGTGACACCAGACTTCGGTCTTATCACGCAATCCCTTCACCGTGTTGTTGAATACCTTAAGCATGAAATCGAGAGTGATGTCTTTGTTGGGAACGGGACGCGCGGCCAGCAGGTGCAATTGTGGATCTTCAATCTGGATCACGGAACAACCGGCATCGGCAAGGTCATGCAATTCTTTGTTGAAGGCATCGCTCAGGGCCAGGATCCGTGACGGCAGATCCTTGTAATACTCATCCTGCACGGCATACGCGACCAACTCGGGTGCAACCGTACCGAACTTCACCGGCCTTGATGTCAGACGCTGCGCGGCCTTCCAGATTTCGGCGTACTGCATTTCACCGGGCGCGACAGGTCCTACGATCTTTGGCATGACCCGCGCTTCCAGGTAATCGTGAAGAATGTGTCCACGCGGAAAACCGATGCCGCCGGCGCCCGCGCGAGCAAGCTGCGGATGGCTGGCTTCGAAGCCTGACATCTGACGCGGGGGATCGCTGGTCCAGGTTTGGCCCCCCACATCTTGATCGAACCGGCAATCGCCGTCGGTCACGATGTCGAGTCCCGCCACTTCCTGATCCTTCAAGTAGCACGCGAGCGCATCCGTATATTGCTCGCGGAATTTGTTGTTCGCCATCGCGTCCACGAAGGAGCGCGTACCCAGATTCTCTGTGTACCAACTCGGACGCGGCAGCGAGCCGATGATTGCTGTAGGCAGTATTTTTCCTTTGGTTGCTTTCAACATTTATTGATTACTCTTTCCGGCTCACAAATAGCCAAACGATAACCCCGATCAACGGGCAGAAGGCGACGATCCACCATGCCTCGGCATACCGTTGTTGATTGAACAACGGACCGAGGAACTGCAAGAGGATGTAGTTTACCAGCGCAAACGATCCCGATGCGATGCCAGTCATCATTGCGGCCTGTTCGCGCGGGAACCAATACGAGCCAACCTTCAACGCTACCATTTGAAACCCACCGCCGATAAATGTGGCCCACGACATGATAGCCATCGTGATGGCGATCGAGGTCGTCCAGGTGGTCGCGCCCAGGGCCAATGAACAAACAGTCAGTAGAAGAAACAGACCGATCGGGCGGCGTTTGCCTTCGGCAAAACGATCGGCGATCCAGCCCCAGAAGAAATAACCCGCTGCCCAGGCCAGCGGCGGCATCCACAGGATACTCGCTAAGTCGCGCTGCGAAACACCGAGTCCGCGGTTGAGATACAACGACAGCAGCGTCAAAATCGGGCCCGGAGCAATGGCCGGCAAGCCGTAACTGAATACAATCGCCCAGAAACGCCGTTCCGATGGATTTGGCCAAGCGATCTTCGTGGTCTTCTTTTCAACCTTCGGAAGAAATGGCGGGCGCGCAACGGCGAGCCATAGTAACAACCATGCGACGCCGAAGGCGCCGGTGAAGACGAACGCAGCTCGCCAGCCATATTTGAGGCCGAGCGGCACGGCAATCAATGGAGCAGCAACGCCACCAAGTGTTCCGCCGCTGAAGGACAATGCGATCGCACGCGCGCGCCGCGTGGCGGGCAGCGATTCGACCGCCGTTCGCAGACCGCCTGGGAAAGTGACACCCTCACCTAAACCCAGCAGCGCGCGGGCCGCAGCAAACCCGATGAATGCGGACATCCAGCCGTGCGAAACGCTTGCGGCAGTCCAGATGGCTACTCCCAGAAACATGCCTACCCGCAGGCCGACATAATCCAGTATCGATCCCCAAAGCGGGTTGCCAACTGTGTAGGCCACGAAAAAATATGCGTTGATGCTGGCAAATTGCTGCGCAGTAAGTCCGGTTTCGGCGAGTATGGTCGGCGCCAGCGCGGCCAGTATGGTGCGGTGGAAAAACGACAGCCACGAACATGCTGCCATTGCCATGCATGGCACCCACATTTGCCAGGTTACAGCGCGATCAGCCGGGCCTGCAGCCGTTGTTGTAGACATACATCCTCCCTTGATTTCACCCCGGAGGGGTGCCGGGAAATTAGCCAGGGGTTAAGCGAGCGATAGCGAGCGCAACCCCTGGTTGCGTTTGTAAGAAGTCTGCACCCCGAAAGGGGTGCAAGGATTTCCTCGCACGCCTTTCGGGGTGCGCCTCTGGTTGTATCTATCCCAGGGGTACGCCGAAAACGCGTACCCCTGGCTAATTTCCTTGCACCGCTCCGCGGTGCCCCTACGGGACCTTTTCCACTTTTCCTGAACCCGCCGATCGCACGACGGCTTCCGTCACAGCGGCGCCGTGAATCATCTGTTCGACAGGAATCGGGAAAGCAGGACCGCCGCTCGCCGCCTTTGCGAAGGCATCCAGTGTGACCCGGCCGACGTCGAGTGTTTCGGCCTGCCACACTTCGGCGTCGCCTTTCACCGGCTGAAACTTGCAAGTGCCAAACAGCCGCGTACGCCGTTCTTCGGACGAAGCACCGGAGACATGCGTCATACCTTCAAGTCGAACCGATCCTTTCGAGCCAAATACCTGAAAACTGAAGCCCGGTCCTGTTGCAGTGAGTGTTCCGAGGTATCCGGACATACCTTCCTTCATGCGCAAGAGTATCGATGTCGTATCGTCGCTATCGATCTCAACAATGCGCCTGAAGCTCTGGCAATAGAGGTGGTCGATCGGACCGCAGAGATCAATCATTCCGTCGATCGCGTGAACACCCATTGGAGTGAGTCCACCACACGGCGTCTCGTCGCGATGGGCGCGCCATTGTGTCGGCTTCAGCAACAATGCGTTCGCAAACGTCATCGTGGCTTCAACGTGCATTACCGTCCCGAGCCCGCCGGAGCGGATGCGTTCGCGCAGCTTTGTCATTTCAGGATGAAACCGGCGGTTATAACCCAGGCCAAGAGCGACTCCGGTCTTGCGAGTCGCGTCGACGGCTCGTTCCGCGTCGCTCTTCGTGAGCGCAAACGGTTTTTCGCAGAAAACATGCTTTCCGGCTTGCGCTGCAGCGATGACTTGCTGGGCATGCATTGAATGAGGAGTGCAAAGCACTACCGCATCAACAGTAGCGTCCTTCAGTAACGCTTCGAAATTCTCGGCCAAACGCAGTTTGTGTGTATCTGCAAACGCCTTCACTTCCGGCGAAACTGTTCGTGTCGCGCCCGCAACAAAACGGATGGAATCGCTTCCCTGGGCGGACTCGACGAGAGTCCTTCCCCACCATCCGAGGCCGACAATGGCCGCATTGAGCATGATTACCCCCTGTTACCTCTCGCTATCTTTGGTCTGTGGCGGGTAGTGTATTGTTGACTAAAAATGTTGGCAATCGTAAATTTAGCCGCAACGCGCTCAAGTCCGGAAAATTCTGGAGGTATGAACAATGAGTAGTGTGGTGAAAAACAGAATGCTGTTTATTATCGCAGCGACTGTTGGGATCGTCGTACTGGCTTTGCCG
This sequence comes from Acidobacteriota bacterium, assembly GCA_003222755.1. Lineage (GTDB taxonomy): Bacteria > Acidobacteriota > Terriglobia > 20CM-2-55-15 > 20CM-2-55-15 > 20CM-2-55-15. Next base: position 4,991 of record QHXA01000067.1, on the reverse strand, counting down.
ATTTTCGCGCACCACGGAACAAATATTTCGTATGACCGCTCGCAAGCGTGGACTGCCAAAGCTGTTGTAACAGAATTCCGATATGTGAACCCGCACCCGCAGCTGTACTTTGACGTGACCGATGCGAAGGGCACCGTCACGCATTGGGGTGCCGAACTTTTGCCGAATCCGGCGCAATTGATCAAAAACGGATGGAGCAAGAAGCGGTCGACGGACGCACTCATGCCGGGAACGGTCATCACGGTCACCGTTGCTCCTTCTAAAGCTGGTGGGACGGTTGGGCTGCTTCTAAAAGCCGTCGACGATAAAGGCGAAGAACTAGTACCAGGCGGTGGCGGCGGTGCGCCGACGCCTGGCCCGTAAGGAGCTTTCAATATGCGAAATCGATTCGTAATCGCAATCGCTTTAATGGCTGTCTTGATTTTTTCGCTGGTGGTTATCGCGCAGAATCGCGGAGGACAGGGCGCCCAAAACAATGCAGCGGCACCGGCACGCGATACAAGGCCATTCAATGCGAAAGACCTTGCCGGCATTTGGAGCCGAAATTCGAACGGATATGGCGGTGGCGGCACCTGTCGCGACTGCGGGGATCGCGGCTTTGGTAACAATGTCCCGCCATTCACGCCTCTTGGCCAAAAAATGTTCGACGCGAATAAGCCGTCATACGGCCGAGCACTCGGAAGCGACGATGCGAAAGCCCATCCCGAAGAACACATTGGCAGGCGCCGCGCAGTTCCTCCTGCAAACGGTACGGATCTTTATCAGTCCTGCAATCCGCAAGGCGTGCCGCGGGCGCTGATCTATCCGGACCCGGTCGAGTTCATCGTCCTGCCCGACAGAATCATCCAGAACTTTGAGTGGACCTATTCATGGCGCACGATCTGGACCGATGGACGGCAACTCCCGAAGGAAGTGGATCTCGCTCGATGGTGGGGATACTCCGTCGGTCGTTGGGACGGCGATACTTTCGTCGTCGATTCGATCGGTCATGACGACAGAACCTGGGTCGATCATTTCGGCTATCCGCACAGCGATCAAATGCATCTGCAAGAACGGTATCGGCGTGTTTCGTACGACACGCTCGAACTCAACATGTGGATTGAAGATCCAAAAGTTTACGTCGGGCGCTGGAACGCCGATGTGAAGAGATTCAAACTGCTTCCTAAAGACGCCATCAAGACACCTGAAGGCTGGACGGGAATTCTTGAAGACCTCTGCGCGCCGGTTGAAGACGTGGAACAATTCAACAAGAACATCCGAGATCCTGCCGGCGGGGTGTTCCACAACAAGTAGCTAACTGTAGGGGCGGTCTATGACCGCCCGCGGGCGCTCATAGAGCGCGCCTACAGGCGGATTTAGCAAGAATTTCCGGGCGGGCGGCGGATTCAAGACGAAAATCTCCGGGGGGAGCGGCACCGCACCGGCATCTACAGCTTCGACTATCTTCGCGAACTCGATGAGCCGGACAAAAAACAGCTAAGCACAATAATGTTGCCTGGTGACATTCCATAGCGTAGAGTGCCTGCGCGATTATCGAAACAATCCGGCTATTTAGGACTCTCGCGGCAGCCTGAAAGGATGCAGGTAGTACTCCGGCTCGCCTGTTGAGAAGAAACCGATCGCGTGCAAGCCATTTTAGGCGTGCCGCTAGATCGAGCGGCAACCGGAGATGCTGATGAAAAAACTTCTGCTTGTCCTACTTGGGCTATCGCTACCACTTCTCGGTCAAACTTCCCTTACGCCAACATTGACCAGCATAAGTCCGGTGTCGGGTAACCAGGGCGCCACACTCACCGTGACGCTGACTGGGTCTGGTTTTACCAATCCGTCATCAGTCCTCTTCTCGGGTAACGGTGTTGCAGTGCAATCCGTGCGATTCGTTTCGGCAACTTCGTTGACAGCAACGATGGCGCTGAGTGCGCCGGCCGGGGCCTATACTGTCCGCATTGCCACAAGCGGTGGAACGAGCGGGACGCAGACGTTCACGATCCTACCGAGCCCGATCACGAGCGCTACTCAACTTGCTGTCACAACGTTCGCCGGTCAGGGCTCCGTTGGATCAGCGGACGGGCCTGGCGCGGAAGCAACATTCGCGGGTCCAACAAACATTTGGGGCGACAATACTTCTCTCTACATCTCGGATTCATTCAACTCCGTCATCCGAAGAATTAGTCTTTCCAGTGGCACGGTTTCAACTATCGCAGGTTCGGCACTCCGCCGAGGCATCACCGATGGAACAGGTGCAAATGCCAGATTCGGCGTGCCCCTCGGAATTTGGGGAGACGGCACGAACCTCTACGTTGCGGACGCGGTCTTCGACACGATCAGAAAGATCGTTCTCGATTCGGGAACTGTAACAACGATCGCAGGATCCGCAACAGATCCGTCCGGTTCGGCCGACGGTCCCGGCAGTACTGCCCGTTTCAATAGCCCTGGAGGTGTGTGGGGTGACGGCACGAATTTGTATGTCGCCGATTATTCGAACTATACAATCCGAAAAATAGTTCTCGCGACCAACACCGTTTCTACGATAGCCGGTATCGCGGGCTCGCGAGGAACCGAAGACGGTACGGGATCTGCCGCTCGGTTCTACGCACCGGAAGATCTCTGGGGAGACGGTAAGAATCTCTACGTGGCCGATGGCAGCAGTATTCGCCAAGTCAATCTCACAAATGTTCAGGTTACTACGTTGGCAGGCAATCCTTCTTTGAGAGGCTATGCAGACGGCAAAGCATCTGAAGCGCGGTTCACATCACCCGGCGGTTTATGGGGGATGGCACGAATTTATACGTCGCCGACAGTGGAAACCACGTCATAAGAAAAATATCGATCGAACAGAGCACGGTGACCACGGTCGCCGGTTCCCCTGGCGTTGCAGGAACTGATAATGGAACAGGAGGAGCAGCCCGTTTCAACCAGCCCGGCGACGTGTGGGGCGACGGCATCGTCCTGTATATATCCGATAGCGCCGGCAACAGAATCCGCAAAGCCGCAGCAATTGGTAGCGGCGAGCCGGCTCCGCCCGGTTTGACATTTTCATTTGGGGATCGGGCTGGGCTATCCAGAACGACGACAGGAAGCAGTACGACTGTCCAGGTAGGATCTGCGGTGATCGTTGCGAATGCAGGAAGCACAAGTCCCGCCGGGTTGGCGATCTTCGGGTATACACAAGAGGGGATTCTCGTTTCCGAGGCTGCGGTTGCAGCCACAGCACCAGTTGCATCCGGTCGCATCTTTGCAGAAATCAATGGTCCCGTCGACACGGGAATCGCGATTGCAAATGCGAATTCGCAATCGGTCACTGTGAACTTCTACTTCACGACAGACACAGGTGCAAACTTGAACTCGGGCACCACGACTATACCTGCTGGTGGACAAATCGCCGCATTTCTCGATCAGCCGCCGTTTCTAACAACAGGGGATTTTCAAGTCTCGCGTGCCGATATCCGAAGTTTTACGT
>QHXA01000067.1:1072-1512 GCA_003222755.1 Acidobacteriota bacterium | reverse complement strand
CAAACGAACGTTCGGAGTTCTTGATTACGACGCTTCCCATCGTGCCCCTTAACGCGACGGGCTTTTCACCGGTTATTTTCCCGCATTTCGCGGACGGCGGCGGCTGGACAACTCAGGTGATCCTGGTCAATCCATCAGATTCTCCGCTTACGGGGAGTGTGGAGTTCTTTACACAAGGGACCGGTAGCAGCCCAGGCACTGCTGCGGCGGTGACGGTTGAAGGTTTAACGAGCGGCAAGTTTCCATACACGATCGCCGGACGTTCATCTGTCAAACTGGTTACTTTAGGAAATAATCCATCGGTACAGGCCGGCTGGGTGCGCGTCACTCCGTCCCCTGGTGTGATCAGCCCATCAGGGCTATCTGTATTCTCATTTCAGAGTGGGAACGTCACCGTCGCGCAGGCCGGCGTTCCGGCGTCTTTCATCGGCTCCGCACAG
>QHXA01000067.1:0-1043 GCA_003222755.1 Acidobacteriota bacterium | reverse complement strand
GACGGGGCTAGCTATCAGCAATTCCGATTCTTCACCGGTGAGCCTCAATTTCGAAATCACGAGTCTAAGCGGCACTTCTACTGGATTGAGCGGAACGACATCCATTCCCGCAAACGGCCAGGTGGCCTTGTTCCTCAATCAAATTTCGGGGTTGAGCGCCTTACCAAATCCATTCCGCGGGATCCTTCGTATCAGCGGAGCCCCCGTCTCTGTCGTCGGTCTGCGCGGCCGGTACAATCAACGAGGCGATTTTCTCATCACGACAACTCCACCGATCGACGAAGCAGCCACCCGCCCCGTTTCCCAATACGTGTTTCCGCATTTCGCCGATGGCGGAGGTTATACCACTCAGTTCATTTTATTTAGCGGGACCGCAGGTCAGTCTTCCAGCGGCACGATCATGTTTGGAGCGCAGAACGGGCAGGGACTGAACCTCGCGTTTCAATAAGAATTAAATTGAACGTTTTGTTAATTCCCGCTGGTGGTCGTTGTTCGGGTTGTTCCGTGCAGGTTCATCGAGGGCATTTGGGGCGTGCTCGGTGCGGCTGTAATTTTGATCGTTCCTCGAAAGTGGCTTTCGTCTCGCTCGATCGGACTAAACCTTGGTCAAGGTCTCGAACCATCGCGCCGTTGCCTTTTATGTTGAAATCGAGACTCATATTGATTTTTCCCGTAGCCGCGGTCACACCAAGATCGGTTAGCATCTTCCCAACGATCGAGTGATCGAACTTCGCAATGCGGCCGGTCGTACCTCTCTCGATAGACGAGAGTGTGTGTATGACATCGCCGTCCATTTTCAGCGGCGCAGCACCCGGAATCGGTAAAGGCAAAGTGAAATCCAGCGGCACGGTTGTCGAATCGCCGACGCTAAGCGAGACCGCAGGCAAATTGCCATACATGGATTTCAACATCTGTCTGAACGATTCTTCTGGGATACCAACATCTGCAGGAACCTTGATATCTAACACGCTGCCTTGCTTATCGAATGTTACCGTCACCTTCTTTCCTATGAAGGTTCCGCTGGGGTTGTTAGCCGGCATCGG
>QHXA01000716.1:511-2352 GCA_003222755.1 Acidobacteriota bacterium | reverse complement strand
TTGCCCTCGATATAGAGGCGCAAAACCGACTGTTCTTTGAGAATAGTCTGAGCGGCGCTCAAAAATTCCTCCTCAAGCTTCGTTCCCTTAGCCTCCTTGGGAATCTCCAATCGAAAACTCTTGGCCATATTAAACTCCAGGACGTCTGAGCGACTCCTTTTGCCTTAATCCACAAATCTCATTTTAACCTTTGAGCCAGGATTGGCGTGACTCAGACTTGCCGACTGCCTGCGTGAATGCCGAAACCTGCATCGCCGACGAGTAGGTCCGAGAATTCGTCTATATTGAGGGCATGCTCGCGCCCATTCTCACCCCGCATGGACGTCTTCTCCTGGAGCACAGTGACGATGCGACTGCGCTCGCGCCGGACCTGGCCGAGCGATTGAAAGGCGCGTTCTCGCGAGGCCATGGCCACGGGCTTCTGCACTTAGGCGCTGCGGAAGTTCAGACGGCCATGCCGGCTGTTTTCATGTACTGGCGTGAATTCGCTTCAAGCTATGTGGTAGCGCTGCGCACGCTTCCCAATCTCGAAGCGGGCCGCGGACTGCCGCCGATACCTCCACCACCGGCAAGCGATCTCGCAGCACTAGCGTTCGCAGCGCCCGCGATGACGGGTGCGGAGTATTTATCGACTTCCGTACTGGAGACGCTGTGGGCTGACATTGATGCCGCCTTTCGGTCCGAGCTGGCGGAGTCCAGGTTGTCCGTCGAAGATTTTCTAAAGAGCAAAAATCCTGCGTGGAACCTGGTTGGCCGTGTCCACTTTAACCTCGCCGAAAATCGTAAAGACGATGAGCGGCCCTTCGCGTTTCTCGCGACCTACACGCACCGGCTCTCCGCCAAAGCCAAAGCGCAACACGTGCCGCTCGGACGAGCGTTGACCGAATATGCGGGAGCGGCGAACAAATCACGTCTGCTCTCGTTGCTTTTGCCCGTGCAGCGGGCGGCCGAAGAGTGTGCCTGGCTCAAGGCAATGGTCGATTCGGGTGAGATCTTTCATCCTCTTCGATGGAAACCGCCCGAAGCACTTCAACTTCTTAAAGACATGCCGATGCTCGAATCGGCGGGCGTCATCGTACGCGTGCCGAGCGCATGGCGAAGCACTCGGCCGCCACGGCCCCGAGTGACCGCTAAAGTCGGCGATAAGCCTCCAGCGGGCATCGGCGTGGAGGCGCTTCTCGATTTCCGCGTGGAAGTCACACTGGACGGCGAGACGCTCACCGAAGCGGAGATTGCCGGTCTGCTCGCGTCTTCCAGCGGCCTGCATTTTGTCCGCGGCCGCTGGGTGGAAGTCGATCGAGATAAGCTCGCTAAGCTCATCGATCAGTTTCGGGCGGCGCAAAAGACAGCAGTTGCTAATGGCCTCAGTTTTGGGTATGCCATGCGTTTGATCGCCGGAGCCGATACTCCGGGCGACGGCAAGATCGATGAGGAAACACGAGAGTGGTCGCAGATTTCGGCCGGGCCGTGGCTTGCCAAAACTCTCGAAGAGATTCGACACCCGGACGCTGCGGCTGATACGCATATTGCAGACGAATTGCGCACAACCTTGCGGCCTTATCAGCAAACCGGAGTTCGATGGCTCCAGCTATTGTGCTCACTCGGTCTGGGCGCCTGCCTTGCTGATGACATGGGATTAGGCAAGACCATGCAGGTTCTGGCGCTGCTGCTCGCGGTTCGCAATAGCGATCGGTTTCCGCGCCGCGCAACCCTGCTGGTCGCGCCGGCATCACTGCTCGCCAACTGGATGTCGGAGATCGAAACATTCGCACCCACTCTGAGAGCCATCATCGTTCACGCTTCCACAATGTCGCCTGCCGAGTTGCGGCGGCTCGATGCGC
>QHXA01000716.1:0-499 GCA_003222755.1 Acidobacteriota bacterium | reverse complement strand
TTATAGTTCGCTTGGCCGTATTCCCGAGCTGTTGAAAATTCCTTGGAAGTTCGCCGTTATCGACGAGGCACAAGCAGTCAAAAATCCTGCTACCAAACAAGCGCGTCTGGTGAAGGAACTCGAAGCTCATGCCCGAATCGCGCTAACCGGCACTCCTATTGAGAACCGGCTTGGTGATCTTTGGTCGATCTTCGACTTCATCAATCCGGGGTTACTGGGATCGGGCAAAGAATTCACCGGCTTCGTCAAACGTCTCGGCGAAAGGACACACAATCCGTACGGGCCGCTTCGCGAATTGGTTCGTCCTTATATCCTGCGCCGGCTGAAAACGGACAAGACGGTCATCCAAGACTTGCCGGAAAAAACCGAGATGAAAGCGTTCTGCCAACTCACGCGAAGACAGGCGGCGCTGTATCAGGAGGCGGTGAAAGAACTCGCGGATCAGCTCGAGAAAAGGGAGGACGGAATCGAGCGGCGTGGGATGATCCTTTCGTTCCTC
>QHXA01000715.1:3997-7711 GCA_003222755.1 Acidobacteriota bacterium | reverse complement strand
TCGGCATCCTGCCAAGTGATGTGCAGCCGGCTGGGCACGCTCATGATGGCGCCCGCACCGTAAGATTTGCACTGGTTGCCCGCGCGCTCGTCGGCGGCCGGATCCCAGGCGTTAATGAGAGGCAGCGCCGCGGGCGAGGCCGGAATGCGGCGGTACTCGCCCTTGGCGGGCGTCACCATCCGGTAGCGCCAGTTCTCCGTCACGTACGACACCCAGTAGCCGGTGAGGTCGATCGGCGCTGCGTCGCGCGCCGAACTCGCGGCGCCGCCGCCTTGCTGTTGCGCGCGCACGGCTGTCGGTCCGGCGAGGGCCCAGAAGAGGATGATGAGCAGCACCGCAGCGGCGGCCGACCACGTTCTCAAGACTTCTCCTTGGCGAGACTCCGGTATATAGCCTCGATGAAGCGATCCGTTGTCCAGACGCCGCCTGGGTTGCCGTAGCGTCCCATGTATCCCTTCGCCGGTTGGGCAGCCTTGACGTCGGCGAGTGATCGTCCTGCCTTGATCAGATCGCGGACCGTGTCAGGCCCCGTATCGATGACGTAGCGAATGGGCTTCGGCGAAATTCGCTTGATCGCGGCCAGTACGGCCGGCGCGTCGGCAGCCGGCCCGGCGTCCACTGCGATGACGCCGTCCTCGCCTACCTGCACGCCGATGTTCGCGCCGGCGCCAGCGATCACGAAAAAAGAGGGGCGAACCTCCAGGATTTCCAGGCTGTTTGACGGCGCTGCGGCTACCTGCGACGCCGCGGCCTTCAGAGGTTCGAGGCCACCTCCATGTCTCAGCGAAAGTGCCGCACAGACTGCCACCACGGCGGCAACCCGCGCGCGGCGGCACCAATCTGGCAACGTGATCATCATAATTCGCCGTACAGTACCGCGGAGGCTAACACACAACTTGGACGGCCAGCAAGAATCCCCTCAGCTATACCAGCTATACGAATTCTGCTGCAACAAATGGCTCTACCCTGCGGCGTCACGGGTTATCGAAACGTTCGTCCTCAACGATCGTGTGTTTCCGTCAGACCGGCTGGTGCTTTGAATCCGCCAACATCGACGAGGTTTCGAGGCTTGCCCGCGTTCAGGCTGGCGCGCCCGGTCCTGATATCGAGCGGCACCTGAACAGGAGAGAATGGACGCTCGGGCATTTTCCTGACAGCTTCAATCACTCCACTCTTGGTGGTTGGATCGCGACTCGCTCCTGCGGCATGCAATCCGACAAATATGGGGACATCGCTGACCTGACAAGGGCCGTTCGAATGGTCACGCCTGCCGGTGTCCTGGCCACGAGACTGGTCCCAGCGCTTCGACCGGTCCAAGCGTGAGGGAGATGGTCCTGGGCAGCGAAGGCCGCCTTGGCATCATCACTGAAGCAACGGTGCATGTGCATCGCATTCCGCAGAAGCGGCAGATTTATGGATACCTCTTCCCGGACTGGAGCCGAGGCCTTCAGGCGATGACGGCCATTGCAGAAAGCGATGCCGCTCCCTCGGTCACACGAGTATCCGACGCCAACGAGACGCGGTTCTATTTCGCCACGAAGAAGCACGAAGGGTTTGCCGCGCGTGCGAAGTCAGCGATCTCGAAGTTCTACCTGGAACATGTCAAGCGCTTCGATGTCCATCGGATGTGTCTGTCTTTCATCGGTTATGAGGGCTCCGAGGAACACGTGACCATCCAGAAGCGCTTGGTTGACGAGATCGTCCGCCGTCATGGCGGAATATGTGCAGGAACCGGCCCGGGCGAGCTCTACGACAGGAAGAAGTTTGATACGCCCTACATTCGGGACTTTCTGCTCGACCGAGGTGCGGTCGCGGATGTTTCAGAGACGTCCGCTGCCTGGTCTCAGCTCCAAGATCTCTACGACGGTGTGATGACCAGAGCCGGGGAGGCTTTCGCGGAGATCGGAGTGAGGGGATACATCATGTGCCACCTCGCTCACTCGTATCACTCCGGCGCTTGCCTCTACTTCACGTTTGCGTTCCGACCCTCCGATGAGACCAGTTCCCTTCACCAGTATGACGTGGTCAAGGGCGCCATCCAGCAAGGCTTCATCGATCTCGGTGGCACCTTGTCTCACCATCATGCAGTTGGCCTGGAGCATGCCGCATGGTTGGGCCAGGACATCTCGCCTGTCGGCGTGACAATCATCCGCTCATTGCTTGACGGTGTGGATCCGGGCCATAACTTCAACCCTGGGAAGATCGTCTGAACCGCAAGGTTCACTCGGATTTAGTAACCGTAAGGCGGCATGTATTTAGTAGTCGCCCAGCCGCAATCGTTCACTTGTCCGTATTACCGCCAAACCAGAGATGTGGTACACGGGCTCGTGGGACGTCGTATAACTCAGCGATCAGCAATCGGCCATCGCCAATTTGTAATATCTATTTGCAATAAAAAATCTACGGAATAGCCATAGCGAAATGTTGCGGCCGATTGCTGATCGGCGATTCGTGGTAGAGTCCGCCAATCATGACCGCAATCGACTGGTGGATCGTCGCGGCATATTTCGGCATTCTGGTGGTTGTCGTCTGGTGGGCGACGGTGAAAAATCGCGCTACCGCGGCGGACTATTTCCTGGCCGGCCGTGGGCTGGGCTGGGTGGTTGTAGGCGCCTCTATTTTTGCCTCCAACATCGGTTCCGAGCACGTCGTCGGCCTTGCGGCATCGGGAGCGACGAGCGGCGTGACGCTGGCGCATTACGAATTGCATGCGTGGTGTCTGCTGGTGCTCGGATGGCTGTTCGTGCCGTTCTACATGAGATCGCGCGTCTACACGATGCCCGAGTTTCTCGAACGCCGCTTTTCTCCGGGCGCACGCGTTCTGCTTTCCGCCATATCGCTGGTCGCATACATCCTCACGAAAATCGCTGTCGGCATTTTTGCGGGCGGTGTCGTATTCGCCACGCTTCTGCCGGATCTTCGTTTGGAAATTGGTGGCGTTGTGCTCAACAGCTTCTGGATCGGATCGGTCGTGGTGATCGTCCTGACCGGGCTGTACACCGTCGTTGGCGGAATGCGCGCGGTAGCGTATGCGGACGTGGCGCAGACGGCAGTCCTCGTTCTCGGTTCTCTCCTTCTGACGATCTATGGATTGCGGGCGCTTGGCGGATGGCACGTTCTACGCGCCACGCTCGAACCGGACATGTTCGATCTGTGGAAGCCGCTTGTGCCGGCGGGCGTCGAGAGCACATGGGCGCCTGTCAAGGAAGCGGGCCGCATGGCGTGGTATTTCAATTCGAATTATCCGTGGCTCGGAATGGCGATCTGCGCGCCGTTTATCGGATTGTGGTACTGGTGCACGGATCAATACATCGTTCAGCGCGCTCTGGCTGCGCATGACGAAACACAGGCGCGACGAGGAACCATCTTCGCTGCGCTCCTGAAGCTTTCGCCGCTGTTCATATTTATTTTTCCAGGCATGATCGCCCTTGCGCTGGCGCGCTCGGGGCGTGTGCCAGCCTTGCACGCTCTTATCGATGACCGCGGAGCTCCCGTGGCATTGGCGGCGCAGAGTTCGTTTCCGCTCATGTTGCAGGCGGTAATGCCGGAAGGCCTACGCGGGCTGGTCGTCGCAGGACTGCTCGCCGCGCTCATGAGCTCGCTGGCCGGCGTGTTCAACGCATCGTCAACATTGTTCACGATCGATTTCTATCGAAGGGTCCATCCCATGGCCAGCGAGCGGCAAACCGTCTGGGTGGGCCGCGCCGCAACAAC
>QHXA01000715.1:1601-3904 GCA_003222755.1 Acidobacteriota bacterium | reverse complement strand
GCCACCCATCGTCGCCGTGTTTTTCCTGGGCATCTTCGTTCGACGTGCCAACGCCCAGGGATGCCTGGCCGCGCTGACCGTTGGGTTCGCCCTGGGACTGTTTCGCCTGGCCATCGACACGCCGGTCACGCTGGGATTGTTCGGACTCGAACACGGCTACCGCGAAGGATCGTTTCTCTGGATCGTGAATAACATTTTCTTTCAGTACTACAGCGTCTTTATTCTGGCCGTTTCCGCCGCAACGCTGCTCATTGTCAGTTATGCGGGTCCTCCGTCCTCGTCGGAGCGGCTGGCCGGACTCACAATGCATACGGTGACGGCCGACGAGCGCCGTGAATCGCGTCAGAGCTGGAGCCGATGGGACGTCATCTGTTGACTGATCGTTCTCGCTGCGATCGCAGCCGTGTACGTTTACTTCCGCGGATGAGTTATAAAAAGGTCTTGAGCGTGACGACCAAGGCTCTTCAGAGTAATCGTAGCGATCCCCGTCGCACATCGAAGAGAAAAAACGATGCATGTGATCATCGATGTGGATCCAGTATCGCTGCTGTAGCTCGTCACGCTTGAAGTCGCGACTCAATACAACGCAGCGCCGAAGTGATCGTCTTTTTCCGGACTGCCAGGATTCCGGAAGCCATTTGTGTCCAGAGTTGGCCAACAAAAGTAAGTCCATTCAGTGAGACGGATCAAGTGGCACGGCAAATGCACCACTGACGTATATGGGCACCCACTGCAGATTTGCAGCCGCTTCGGTTATCGTCCTGGCGCTGACCGTACATGTCGCGTCTTCCACAACTTCGAATCGCATTGCACAAGCCATTGAAAACCGCCTCGATATGGCCCACGTCAGGCCCGATACCGGCGGGTGGTGCGGGCGCAAATTCTGCTCGATCGGGCCAGGTTCTCGCCCGGCCAGATCGACGGCCGTTACGGCGGCGATCTCGGCATCGCTGTTAAGGGATATCAGGAAAATCATCATCTGAATCCCACCGGCACTATCGACACGCAGATGTGGCGCATGTTGAATGCAGACAAGAGGCCGCTGCTCCAGACGTACACCATCACCGCCGCTGATCTAAAGGGCCCGTTTACGGCTATCCCCAAAGACGTTCAGGAACAAGCTCTCATGAAATGGATGGGATATGAATCGCCGGTGGAAGGATTGGCCGAGAAATTTCACCTCTCGCCGCGATTGCTTGCGGAACTGAATCCCGGCAAGGATCTGGAGAAGGCCGGTGAAGTGATTGCGGTGCCTGCGGTCGAGCGCGGTCCGGCACGCCGCGCTGTTCGCGTGGTTGTCTCAAAGTCCAAGCGCGCTGTGACAGCCTATGGCGCGGGAGACAAAGTGCTGGCGCAGTACCCCGCAACTTTGGGCGGTGAGCACGACCCGCTGCCAATCGGGGATTGGAGAATCACCATCGTGCAACATTATCCGTGGTTCTACTACGATCCGGTGCACTTCTGGAACGCGAGCCCCGACGAAGCGGCAGCGAAGCTTCCTCCGGGCCCGAGAAATCCGGCCGGCGTGGTCTGGATCGGTGTTTCCAAACCGCACTACGGAATTCATGGCACGCCGGATCCCGGCCGCATCCGGCACGGCGAATCCTATGGCTGCATCCGGCTGACGAACTGGGATGCCGCGGATCTGGCGCACATGGTTGTCCGCGGAACCCCGGCAATTTTTGAGGAATAGGACAATGCGGTTTCTTGCGGCTGGGCTGGCGATGTGGATAGGCCAGTCGATTATGCAGATGGGACTACCTCTTCAAGGACTCAAACTCGCGGATCTGCACGATACCTTCAACGAAGTTCGCAACGGACACGCGCACGAAGCCATCGATATCATGGCCGCGCGCGGCACGCCGGTGCAGGCTGTGGTTTCTGGGACGATCCGCAAGCTGTTCCTCAGCAAACCGGGCGGCAACACCATTTATGAATTCGATGAAGCGGGCGAGTATTGTTATTACTATGCGCACCTGGACCGTTACGCAGACGGGTTGCGCGAAGGGATGCGCGTGAAACGCGGCGATATCATCGCCTACGTAGGATCTACGGGAAACGCGGATGCCCGTACGCCCCACCTGCATTTCGCCGTGTTCGAACTCGGGCCAAAGCGCGAGTGGTGGAAAGGCAAGCCGATAAACCCATATCCCAACCTTGTGGAAGCCCTAAAAAAAGCAAATGATGTGCTTTTGTGTCTCCCGTATTTTCTGAGCTGGCCGCAATTTCGAATTCAACCATCCATCATTGTCTGAACCCGACCATCGCGGGATCCAGCGGAGAACCATCCGGCCCGAAGAATT
>QHXA01000715.1:0-1590 GCA_003222755.1 Acidobacteriota bacterium | reverse complement strand
TGAATCACCTGCAAAGAAAGCATATAGCCGCCGCCGACGGCCAGATGTGGAAACACCGGCTGCGCTGCAATGGGTACCGATTCATCAAACATCTCCATGGCGAGAATTCCGAAATCCTGATTGATGATGTCTTGCAGCGCGACGATGGACACGGGCGATGTTGCGGAAACGCGTAGCGTTCCGAAGTCCCCACCAGGCCCCTGCACGGCGTTGGGAGCGGGCGTCGTCGTGACCGCTTCACTCCGCGCCGGTAACAAAGTCATGGACACGACGGATGGAGTGGAAGACGGATTCGCAATCGCAAGGAATGTTCGCGTCGAGCAACATACGGCGGTGGGTCCGCCGAATCGGAAATTTCGTAGGAAGACTCGAAATGCCGTGCCGGGTGTTTGTCCGGGAACCGTCGTCTGATAAACGGTCGCTCCGGGCACCGTTTCCCGAACGTCCGTGCATCCTGTTTCTAGGCCGCTTCGCTGGAGTGTTGCTCGCGATCGCAATCAGCCAGGTCCTGATGTTCTTCATTCCGTCGCTGCCGGCTTCAATCCCAGTCTGGGCCGTGATTGCGGGCCTCACAGTATCCGTTGCCGTCGGCCTGTTGTTCGGCGTCTGGCCCGCACGCAAGGCATCACGCCTGGATCCAGATGAATGCCTGAGACCCATCACCGATTGCTGAATATTGAGCAAGAGATCCTAACCCAAGAAGAAAATCTTACACAAGCCCAGCGGCAACTGGATGTCAGCGCGCTCGACCGCATCTTTGCCGATGACGTCTTGTTTACAGGTGTGACTGGCGAGGTCTGCGGCAAAGCGGCTATGGCCTCAGAATGGCGTGAGGGTATCGCTCATCGCGAGAGACTACTTGTTAGGCGGATAATCCTGAGGCGATGAAAATCAGAATCAAGCCCTTCACTTGGGCCGCTTGGGCCGTGTATGCTGCAACTCTTGAAACGGTGGTTTGTGCCTATGTTGCAATTCTACGATTTGGCTTTGGCATCCACGAGAAATCTAGCTTGCTCAGCCGATTGTCGGCTGCATCGTGGTGTTAGGCGGTTCGTGATTCGGGATTCGTTTCCTTCAAGTACTGAAACAGGAACTCGAGTACGAATGCCGTGAACCGTGCGAATGCTCCCGAAGAAGCGCCAATAACAATCCCGACTGTAAGCCATCCTTGCATTTCCCCAGGAACAATCCTAAAGCCAAACCAGCGCAGGTAATTGCCCAGAATTTCGGCGAATCTAGAAAGCACGCCCAAACTGGTCAAAAGCGCCGCGAACGCTGCCCACTTGCCTTGAGCATTCGCACGGTTCACGGCATTCGTACTCGAGTTCCTGTTTCAGTACTTGAAGGAAACGAATCCCGAATCACGAACCGCCTAACACCACGATGCAGCCGACAATCGGCGCGCGTCGATTTTGCTCTATGAAAGTTGAAGCTTCGCGCCGCTTGCGGCTGATCGTGAAACCGTTGGACGGACATTCCCACGATGAAGTGACCAAGGTTGAGGAAGCAATGTTAAAGGCATCGTTTGTCAGAACGCTGGGCGAGCGCGATCGGATCTACGTCACTCGGTCCGATGGTACCGGAGTGAAC
>QHXA01000714.1 GCA_003222755.1 Acidobacteriota bacterium | reverse complement strand
AACGGCGGCATTTACCGGCCCGCGCGACAGCTCGATGCCGCATTGGGGAACCTGATTGCTGATCTGGCCGTTATCCCCGGCGCCGATGGCAGGTCAAAACTCGACGAAACCCTGATCGTCGCCAAAGGAGAGTTTGGCCGTACGGTCGGTACCCTCACGAACCAGTCGGGTCGCGATCACTACTTCGTCCACTCGAGTCTTTTCGCGGGTGGCGGTGTTCGGGCCGGAAAAGTGATCGGCACAACAACAGCTGACGGCCGGTTTATCGAAACTCCGGGCTGGTCTGAAGATCGCGCAGTCACTCCGGAAGATATTGCCGCCACCATTTATTCGGCGCTGGGCATAAATTACACAACCACCCGCCGCGACGATCCGCTCGGACGCGGATTCGAATATGTCCCTTCCAATACCGGATGGCGAATTTCTCCGTTGCGCGAGTTATTCTATTAGTGGCCTGTGTCTTAGTTTGGACATTTCGCACCGCAGAGCGGTGCTGGGGCGGTCATACACCGCCTCTACAACGTGGTTGGCGCCAGCCGTACGGTATTCCTCATTGCGCAGCGATGCTGACCGGAGTCGATGACGCAGTACCTTGTCCATTCGTAAGGCTGACCGTGACGGCGCCGATCATGTTTGCGTCGCCTTGTACGCTGAACAACTGCTCGAACACAAATGAACTGCCGAACGCGGTGGATGCGGCGCTTCTATACCAGGCGTCGAATTCGGGTTCGACATTCCGTACCAGGTTCGTGTGTTGCATACCTGCCGGCGTTCTCACATCGAATGCGAACTCCGCATTGCTCAGTTTACGTTCTGGCGAGTAGCCCGTTATCTGGATCCTCAAACCGTTAGGTGTCCGCTCCGCTGCGATGTTGGTCAGCTTCGGAGCGGTCGGCGGGATCGTGACTGTCGCAACAGGCAGGCCTGCCGGACCACTGTCGATATCGGCTGTCACTGAGACGGTACCTGAGACGGTACCGGTCAGCAGTAAAACTGGCGCCGCGAATACCGCCGTCGTGCTGTCCGCTGCAATCGTGAAAGGCACTGTCCTGGAGCCGTTCGAAAACAGAACGGCGGGATCATCGGCCGGTACGACACTGTTGGATGCGAAGGAAATCTTCAGCGAGCCCGAGATCGGATTCGGTTGCCCGGCCGATAACGACAATCCAATCGGCACCTGTTGAGCCGGGTTCATCGTCCCGGGCACATTCACCGAAAATGTTCCAAGCGGCGGGGTGATAATCGACAGCGTGAAAACCTTGCTTGCTTTTCGATCGGAAGCGTCGGAAGCCTGCACGGTGATCGTAAACACTCCCGTATTAGTGGCCGTGCCACTGATCAATCCGGAGGTCGAGAGGTTCAACCCATCCGGCAGGTTGCCGCCACTTAGGGTCCAAGTGTAGGGTGATGTACCGCCACCAGCATTCAGAGTCGTCGTGTAGAACAGCAATGCCGTTCCGTCCGGAAGTACAGGCGCCGTGGTGATAACGAATCCCGCGCTTACTTCGAGCCTGAATAGCTGTGTTGCGATCTGTTGAGGTGTGCCGCCCGTCGCCTGAACTGTGAAATCAAAAGTACCGGTGGCCATTGGCGTGCCACTGAGAAGACCACTGGAAGATAACGTAATACCGCTGGGAAGATTTCCCGAAAGCACGGACCACGTGAGCGGATCAGCAAGCGAAGCTTGAAGTTGCTGCGAGTAGGCGGAGTCCACCACGGCCGTAGCCAACGGCGACGTAGTCGTAATTGTCAGCACCGCTTGGACAGTATGCGAAAACACTTTCGTCGTTGCGACTGAGTTTGCATCCACGGCTTGAATAGTAAAGTTGAACGTTCCGGCAGTCTTCGGTGTTCCCGACAAGGTTCCACTCGAAGAAAGTGTCAAACCAGTCGTTAGCGTACCGGCTGTGATCGACCAAGAGTAAGGACCCACACCGCCGGAGGCGCCGAGAGTCACGGAATACACGCCACCAACCGTAGCGGGTGGTAACGGCGACCCAGTCATAATCGAAATCGGCGCTGCATTAATCGTTATCGACAGAAGTTTGGATGCGGTTTGCGAAGCGCTGTCGGTCACTTGAATCGTGAAATTCGCCGAACTGATTGCCGTTGGAGTTCCGCTGATGACGCCACTTGCAGACAGCAGTAAACCTGCCGGCAGTGTTCCGGAAAGGATTGACCAGGTATAGGGCGCCGCCCCACCCGTCGCCGCTAACGATTGAGAATAGACACTACCAACTGTGCCGGTTGGTAAGGTCGAGGCGGCGCTGATTGAAAGCACGTCTGAATTTACTGTCAGTGAAATCAGTTTGGATGCCGTTTGGGAAGCGCTGTCGGTCACTTGAACAGTAAAGTTTGCGGTGGTTGCGGCGGTTGGGGTCCCGCTGATCACGCCGGCTGCAGACAGCGCCAAACCTGCAGGCAATGTTCCTGTCGCGACCGACCATGTATACGGTGCGGCGCCACCGGTCACAGTTAAAGTTTGAGAGTAGGCAGCACCGGCTGTACCGCTTGGCAATGGCGAAGCCGTTGTGATCGTAACTGAGACAGGCGCTGCGTTAATCGTGATCGAGAGCGATTTGGAAATTTTTTGCGAACCGCTGTCGCTAACTTGAATA
>QHXA01000713.1:414-2654 GCA_003222755.1 Acidobacteriota bacterium | reverse complement strand
AACTGGAATGCCGGCGAGCATTCACCATGCGAACCGGCAAATCCAGTTCTGAGAACTGGACGCGTTTGCAGTCTCTTGTTGCGAGCGGCGCCTGGCAAAGCGAGGCACTTCAGTGGCAAGCCGTTTCGGAAAAATGCAAGCAGTTGATCGATCGATTTGGAGCGAAGTTCAAGGCAGGAACGCTGGATACGCTCCACGTTGCGCACGCCTTGCATTCGGGCTGCACGCGGTTTCTCTCGTTCGATCGCGATTCGAACGCCCGCGTACTGGCCGTAAATTGCCGCCTCAAGGTTTATCCCGAGTTGAGTGCACGAGAAAAAGCACGGGTCGTCAAATGACCTTCGTGCGCCGGCCCAGTCAGGGTTTCGGTTTCCAATTCAGAATGACAATGATGGGTGATGTGCCGGCTTCTTCGGTGATGGTGTTCATCAGGAACCGCTGGCCATCGCGGGAGACCATGTACGGCGATCCATGGCGAATCCACACCATGATCGCGGCGGCAACGAGCGTGACGAGCGCCAGCGCCGCCATCCACGCCAGCCGTTCTTTACGTAACTGCACGGCCGGACCGACTTGAGCTTCCGTGTGTATCCCGCTCTGCAGTTCGTGAATCTCGATGCGTGCATCGCCGATGTCCCGGAGCCGGAGCGCCTGATCTTTTTGCAAGCAGCGGCGCAACAGACGGCGAATTCCTGGAGGTGTCGCCGCGGGTAATCGAGTCCAGTCGGGATCCGCTTTTAATATTTCAGCGAGAATCTCGCCGATTGTTTCACCTTGAAACACGCAGACCCGGAACAGAAGCACTCATCAAGGTCGGGGAATTGGACAATGTCGTCGCTTGCTGGTCCTGGAATGCTTTTGCCAATCCAAAATCCAAGACCTTTACTTTTCCGTCACCAGAGAGCTTGATATTCGCGGGCTTCAGATCTCGATGGATGATTCCCTTCTCGTGTGCCGCCTCCAATGCTTCGGCGATTTGCTTCGCGATCGGCAAAGCGTCATCGATTGGAATCGGCCCGCGCTTCAATCGTTCCTGCAGTGTCTCGCCCTCCACCAACTCCAGCACGATGCAACAGGTATTATCGGATTCTTCGTGGCCATAGATCTGCGCGATATTCGGATTGTTGAGCGATGCCAGCAATTGTGCCTCGCGCTGAAATCGCTCCATCCGATCCGGGTCGGATATGAATTGCCTGGGCAGGCAAGAACTTGAGCGCCATATCACGATTCAATTTCGTGTCCGTCGCCCGATAGACCTCTCCCATCCCGCCTTGCCCTAGCAACGCGATGATTTGGTAAAGCTAAACCGTGTGCCGACCATGATCATCTGAGGGCGCCCATTATACGCGCACCGGCCGTCCGGCTTCACGGTTTCACGGGATTGAGGGATCGAGGATTCTCAATTTCGAGAAGTAGCGGCGATAGAACCCGCGATCTCTGCACAGCAAGACGTCCGACTGGTGCAGTGCGTGGGATCCAACCAAGAAGTCTGGGATCAAGTGATCCCGTTTCGAATCCTTGCGGGATCGATACTGCCGCCATAGCGCACCCGCCGTCTGCGCCGACTTTCCAGAAATCGCATCGAACTGCACGCCTAACTTATCCATCGCATCAAGAAAAAGCACATCGCCGGGAAAAGAGGCTCTTACTTCGGCCCATACAACCTCGCATGCAACCATCACGCCGCTATCTATAGATTCACGAAGCAATTGAGCGGAAGCGGAGCCAAAGTCCGGATCCGGCAACAGAACATCAAACAATACAGAGGAATCAACCGCGGTGCGCATTCTTACGTGGACGGGGTCCGCGAAGTTCATCCAGGAATTCGTCGGTTCTCCGTTTGGATTTGAGTATTCCGAAAACCTGGTCGACGGGGTGAGGTGCCGTTGTTCCTTTGCGGAGCAGCGCTCCCTTCTTAGTCATCTCGAAGGTGACTACAGTTCCGGCTTTGAGACCAAGCTTGGTGCGAATCTCCACTGGTACAGTGATCTGGCCTTTGGACGAAATTACGCTTTTCATAGGTAAAGAATATAGTTCTTTACCACACAAGTAAAGAAACGCTGCGGCCGGCGACGTCCAAGTCAGCTAATTCCGGGTCTGACGTCTCACCTAACTTCCGGAATTCTCAAAATCGCCGTATTACGTGCGATGTCTTTAGTGGCTTACTTTGTTAAAGGTGTGTGCCAGCCGACGACGACCGTCAGGGGCGCCGTGACGCCCGCATCAACCAGCACCGGAAT
>QHXA01000713.1:0-335 GCA_003222755.1 Acidobacteriota bacterium | reverse complement strand
TTCGGACCGGATTTCACTTCCACGCCCGTCATCTTCCCATCCGCTGCGATGTAGAACAGTTCCTCTCCGTCGCGCCTCCAAACCGGGTGGTCGGCACCAAGCGTTGAGACTTGCCATTTGCCTCCGATCGTCGGGAAAGTCTGGACGTAAACCTCGCTCCGTTTCGATTCTTCCGAGACGTATGCCAGCCATCGGCCGTTGGGCGACAACTTCGGTCGACGCTCATTCGCACTGGACCGCAGGTAAAGAAATGGTTTTCGATCACCGAACAACGGCAACGCCCAGAAGACCTGCCGTCCAATTCACAACCACAGTCAACGGGATAGCTCCGCTCG
>QHXA01000066.1:17237-17668 GCA_003222755.1 Acidobacteriota bacterium | reverse complement strand
CTGAGCGAATGTATCCACAGGAGAAAGGAAGTAACCGGCAATTCCAGCTCCCGTGATCTCGAAAAACAGCCGTCGATTGATGATGCGGTCCATGTTAGTAGCTGTGAATAAACTCAAGCTTGTTTAGCAATGCCCACTGCAACGATTCGGCGCCACGCTGATTTCCAAGGCGACGCATAACGTCCCTCGCAACCGATATTTCTTCTGCTGAAGGAAAGTGATTCAACGTGGCCAAATACAACCCTTCGATGATGGCCAAAGGATCTGTTGTTTGTCGCAATAGCTGTTGAACGGTCGAACCAGCGTTGGCGTTGTGAATTCGGTTCATGACGAACGCATTGTTCATCATGTTCAAGGCTTGCAGCGGCGAGCCACTGGAGTCGCGCCTGGATTGATCTCGATCGCCCCGCCCAAACGAATTCAAGAACTGC
>QHXA01000066.1:15064-17224 GCA_003222755.1 Acidobacteriota bacterium | reverse complement strand
AACGGTATCCGGAAGCTCCATTGCCCAATTCACTGGCGGAAGTGGGTATAAAGAACCCGTGTAGTCGAGCGAGTACGTCGGCACCACACCGGCCGCCTTCACGATGGAATCATGAATTTCTTCCGCGTCCAGCCGCCGCGCAAACTTTCTTGCGTAATAGGGCACATATTCGGCTTTCCACGTACCCGGATATTCTGAAGAAAGCTGGTATGCATTCGACTTCACGATCAGTGCCATCAATCGACGCAGATCGTAACCGTTATCTCGAAACCACTGCGTGAGTGCCTCTAACAATTCCGGGTTAGTCGGTTGCAATGTCCACGGAGCGGGTGGCGGATTGCGAGGGTCCAGCCGTGCGGGATCGAAACCATTGGAAGGTGAGACAAATGCGACCACCATGAATTTTTCCCAGATGTAATTCACGATGGCGCGCGCAAACTGTGGATCATTGGTCAGGATATCGGCCAGAGCGACACGCCGATTCGCGTTCGCCGCAACCTGTTCGCCTGTGAACGGGTATTTCGGCGGAACCGTGCTCACGCGATTCAGAGGAGAGCGCGCGCTGCGGTTTCCGGTGGTCGTATTCAGCTGGTAGTCACCCGTTGTCGCTTCGGACACAATATACTTCGCGTAGAGAGGGGTCTGGCTTTCAACTTGACGAGCCATCCGGGTGCGCGCGAAGAATGCGGCAAGGCCCCACAGGTTCGCGCGGGTTTGCTGCGCAGCCCAGAGATTGACGTTGTCGAGGTGCCGCACTCCGTCGTGACATAACAAACAATCCGCCGCGTTGATACCCAGAAACATTTGCGCGGCGTTGACCGCCTGTCCGTCGTAGGTATCTTGCACTGGGCCCATCGGAACGGTCCCGCCAACGACCCAGTTCGCAGCGCCGTCCGCCCACGTGTCGCCGTTAGCGGTGATTAGTTCCCGCGCGATTTGGTTGTAGGGTTTGTTTTGTGTCAGCGCACCTTTCAAGTAAGCGTAGAATGCGTCGCGGCCTTGAAAGTACCGCGTGACGTTCGTGGCGGTTGTGTTGTTTTTGTAGAGGTCGCCGAGAAACATCGTCCACTTGTTGATGTATTCGACATTGCCGATCAGGGCGTCGACGATGATATCGCGCTTCTCGGCGTTCGTGTCATAGGCAAAAGCGCGGACCTGGTCGGGAGAAGGTATCCGGCCTGTCAAGTCGAGAAAGACGCGCCGCAGGAAAATCTGATCGTCGGAGAGCGGCGCGGGTGTGATCCCGTCACGCTGCATGCGGCCAAAGATGTACTCGTCGATAAAATTCTTCCGCGGCATCGGCTTCGCACCGTCTGGGGCCGCTGCATTATGTGCCACTACGCGCTTCAGTACTCCCTCGACAGTGTCGGTTCGATCCGATACCTCACGCCAATGCTTCTGGGCCGAGTACTGGAATTCCGACGGGTCTTGCAGGTACGTACAGTTGACTGCGCTCGATGCAAACGCCGTGACGGATAGCAGAACAAGCAGGCACACACCTTTCACACGAAACACTCCTTCAGGAATGCACCAGAATTTATCAAAAACTAGGACAAATGGCCAATCACGCCTAATTTGAACGCGGGCTAAAGCCGCGGCTAAAGCCCGCGTCTCAAATTTATCGATTTTGCCGCACGCCGGAGGCGTGTCAGGAAATTAGCCGGGGGTTAAGCGAGCGGGAGCGAGCGCAACCCCCGGGCTAATTTCCTAGCACCGCTTCGCGGTGCCGCGGCGCCGCGGTGCGCAAACCCTACAACGAGGAACTAGGCATATGGTATCCTCGGTGATTTCGATGCACGGTCAAATTTACGACAACATCTGCCAGGTGATCGGGAATACACCGATTGTGCGGTTGAATCGGCTTCCAAAAGAAGACTGGGCGGAGATGTTGGTGAAGCTGGAATCGTTCAATCCCGGTGGAAGCGTGAAGGACCGCATCGGCCTGAGCATGATTGAGGCGGCCGAACGAGCAGGAACCCTGAAACCAGGCAGTACGATCGTCGAGCCGACCAGCGGGAACACGGGAATTGGCCTGGCGATGGTTGCTGCAGCTAAAGGATATAAGGTAATTCTGACCATGCCGGAAGAATACAGCGTCGAGCGGATTACGCTTTTGCGAGCATACGGCGCGCAAGTCGTCCTTACACCGCGCGAACACGC
>QHXA01000066.1:14300-14959 GCA_003222755.1 Acidobacteriota bacterium | reverse complement strand
GGACAACGGCAATGGAAATTCTTGATGTCTGCGGCGACGACCTCGACGCGCTCGTTGTCGGCGTCGGCACGGGCGGTACAGCGACTGGCACCGGTGAAGTCGTGAAGCAGAAGATCCGATCGCTGAAGCTGTTCGCCGTGGAACCGGCGGAATCAGCCGTGTTCTCGGGCGGAAGAGCCGGGCCGCACAAAATTCAGGGGATCGGCGCCGGCTTTATTCCGGAAATCTTCAACAGAAGCGTCGTGGATCGCTTCATGCCGGTGGCTTACGAGGATGCGCGCAACGCTGCGCGCCGCCTGGCGGAACAAGAGGGAATCCTGTGCGGGATCTCCTCGGGAGCGATTCTTCACGCCAGCTGCATCGTCGCTTCGGAACTCGGCCCCGGCAAACGGCTGCTCGCCATCTTGCCCGATACCGGCGAACGATATCTCAGTACGGAGTTGTGGTCTTGAAATGGAGGCTCCCGCACTGTGCGTTCCTCTCACTCCGCGGACTTTGGATGAAGTCTTCTCCACAGACTTAACGGGAGCAGACTGCGTTGAGGTTCGACTCGACTATCTCATCGACCCTCGCGAGTCCGTGCATGCCCGCTGGGACCGACTGCCGATTCCCGTCATAGCGACCTGCCGAGGCAAGGAATGCGGCGGTAAGTTCGAAGG
>QHXA01000066.1:13614-14187 GCA_003222755.1 Acidobacteriota bacterium | reverse complement strand
TGATTTCGAAGGCACTCCGGATGATCCTGCCTCCCTCATGGACCGCGTTTGCGCGAGCCCGGGACAAATCGCAAAGCTGGCAACGATGGTGCAATCCTGGTCCGACAACCGGCGGCTTTTGGACCTGCTATCTCGCCGCTGGCCGAAGCCGGTGATCGTCGCCGGCATGGGCGATATCGGCCAAATCACACGCGTGATCGGACCGGCTCGCGGGAGCTTTCTGACATATGCGGGACTAATGGCGAATGCGTCGGCGCCCGGACAACTCACAGTTCGCGAAATGAACGAGGTTTATCGATTCCGACGCGCGGGACGAGCGACGAAACTGATCGGCATTGTTGGCTATCCCGTCGGCCACTCACTGTCGCCGAACGTTCACAATCGCGCGTTCGAAGCGGTGCATCTCGATTTCATTTATTTGAAATTCCCGGCTCCCGATGTGAAGGATTTCGTTCAAAATGCTCGGGAAATTGGGATTTCCGGCTTTTCCGTAACCATTCCGCACAAGACAGCGGTGATTCCGTTTCTGGACGAGCTTACGCCTGAAGCCCGTGAGGTGGGAGCGGTGAATAC
>QHXA01000066.1:11677-13605 GCA_003222755.1 Acidobacteriota bacterium | reverse complement strand
CGGAATGTGGATTGGGGACAACACGGATGTCTATGGAGTCAAAGCGGCTTTAGCTTCCGTAGGGTTCGACCCCGATGACAAGACGGTGGTTATTCTTGGCGCCGGCGGCGCGGCAAAAGCCGCAGTGGCAGCGCTAAAGGAAGCAAAGAAGGTGGAGGTGCTTTCAAGGCGGGAGATTCCGCACGCATCAAATCGCCCGTGTGACCTTCTGATCAATGCCACGCCCGTTGGCATGTTCCCTATGGTGGATGCATCGCCGCTGCCGGGGCCGATTCCTGCGAATGTGGTGCTCGACATGGTCTATAATCCGCCGATAACGCGCCTGCTGAGATCCGCTCTGGACCAGGGAAAGACGGTCATCCAAGGCACGACGATGTTTCTGGCACAGGCGGCCCGGCAATTTGAAATCTGGACGGGTCATCGCGCTCCCTCCGAAATTTTTGAAGAGAAGATCGTACTGTCATGAGCCGAAACTATTCATTTCGAGTTCCGGCCGGCACCTCAAATTTAGGCGCCGGCTTCGACGCGCTAGGCCTTGCGCTCGAAATCTATCTGCGCGTGCGCATCGAACTTTCATCCAGAATGGAAGTCGTCGCGCTTGGCGTTGACGCGGCCGAAATCCCCACCACATCGAACAATTTGATTCTGCGCGTTGCGAATCGAGTCGCAACCCTGCGAAATCGCGAACTGCCTCCGTTCCGGATGACCATTGCGAACGAGATCCCGCTGGCGCGCGGTCTCGGTTCTAGTGCAGCAGCGATCATCGCGGGTATCACGTGCTACGAACTCGTCACGCAAGATCGGCTCACGGAGGCGGAGATCTTCCGGTATGCGTTTGAATTCGAAACCCACCCGGACAATCTCTCGCCCGCGCTTCGCGGCGGTTTGGTCGCCGCTTGCCAGGGCGCCGATAGCGAGGTGTTCATTGCGAATCTTTCGGTGGCTCCCGGTGTCAAGTGCGTCATCGTGATTCCGGAATTCGAAATCTCAACGGAAAAAGCGCGCGCTGTTCTGCCGCAGACGTACTCGCGCAAAGACGCCGTTTACAACCTCCAGCGTTCGGCGTTGATCATCGGCGCGCTAACAACCGGAAATTGGCCGTTGGTGCGGGAAGCAATGAATGACCGTATTCACCAACCCTATCGTGCATCGCTGATTCCCGGATTCGAAGAGATCCTCGCGCTGCGCACGCCTGGAATGTATGGTCTCGCACTCAGCGGTGCGGGCCCGACGATCTTCGCGCTGGCCGAACCGGCAAAGGCGGACGGGGTTGGATGGGACATCACGGCAGTATTCGAGAAATATGGCGTGAAGGCGCTGCCGCACGTAGTGAATATTGATACGGAAGGAAGGGTGATTGGAACACTGTAGCGACGGTCTTCTGACCGACCCTAATGTCGAATGCGAAATGGTGGGCGGTCATAGACCGGCCCTACAGTAAGAAAGAAGACTATGACCAAACTTAAGGTAGGCATACTCGGCGCGACGGGCACCGTCGGGCAACGGATGATTCAGTTGCTCGACCGGCACCCGTGGTTTGAAGTCTCCGCTGTTGCTGCATCCGATAATTCCGCCGGCAAAAACTACGGTCAGGTCACGCGGTGGATGCTGGAAACTCCCGTTCCGGAAGCTGTCGCAAGGATGACGGTCCAGCCGTGCCAGCCGGGTCTGGAGTGTGACTTCGTCTTATCCGGACTGCCTTCCTCGGTCGCGGAAGAAACAGAGCTCCAGTTGGCGAAGGCGGGAATGGCCGTGCTCAGCAACGCGTCCAGTCATCGCATGAAACCGGACGTCCCTCTGCTGATTCCCGAAATCAATCCGGACCATCTGGACGCACTTCAGCTTCAAAAACAGCGGATGGGCGGCCGCGGATTCATCGTAACGAATCCCAACTGCTCGACAATTGGTCTCGTATTTCCGTTGGCGGC
>QHXA01000066.1:10021-11649 GCA_003222755.1 Acidobacteriota bacterium | reverse complement strand
CAAGCGCTATCCGGCGCGGGCTATCCGGGCGTTGCTTCGTTGGACATCATCGACAACGTTCTACCGTCCATCGATATGGGCGGCGAAGATCGTAAGATCGAAACGGAGCCGCTGAAGATTCTAGGGCAATGGCGCGAAGCGAAGTTCATCAATGCGCCGATACGCATCAGCGCGATGACGCATCGGGTGAATGTGCGCGATGGCCATCTTGAAGCCGTGTCGGTCAAGCTCGGAAGGAAAGCTTCGCGCGAAGAGATTGAAATGGCAATCCGCGACTTCACATCGCCCATCGATGAACTGCAATTACCATCGGCGCCGCGGCCTGTTATGGTTGTGGAAACCCATGTTCAGCGGCCTCAGCCGCGACTCGATCGCGACCGCGGGCAGGGGATGACGGTTGTCGTCGGCCCCGTCAGCCCGTGCGCCGTTCTCGATTACAAGTTCCGGGTCCTCAGCCACAATACCATTCGTGGTGCGGCGGGCGCCGCCATACTCAACGCGGAATTGATGTATCGCAAAGGCTTGTTGGCATGAGCGGAGCGAATGCAAGCCCGATAGGGCGCAGCCAGTAAACAATGAAGTCCTACACCCAGATTCCTCCGGGGACACAGATCCTCATCGGACGCGCGGCGCGACGCCGGCGCGTTTTCGAGCGAGCCATCTGCTCTGTGTTCGAGGGCTGGTCGTACGAAGAAATCATTCCGCCGATTTTCGATTACTACGATGTGTTTGCAAAGGGATGGGGTCAGGAAGAACAGATTTACCGGTTCATCGATCGTGAAGGAAACATTCTCGCGCTGCGGCCGGAATTTACATCACTAGTAGCTAAAACGGTTGCGACACGTCTGGCGTCGTCGGCAAAGCCCATCCGGCTTTACTACTCCGGCGAGGTATTGAGATTCGAAAAGCCAAAAGGCGGAAGGCAGCGGGAATTCGCGCAGATCGGGATCGAGCATTACGGGGGCTCCGGGAAAAGCGCGGATGTGGAGATCCTGCTAATCGCTGTTGAAACCTTTCAGCGGCTGGGTATCCCAAATTTCCAGATCAACTTGGGAAGTGTTGATTTCTTCGGCGGTATCGTCGACCGGATGGAATTGCCGAAAGAACAGATCGACGCACTTAAGGAAGTCTTGAATATCAAGGACCAACCCGGTCTCGAAGCGCTGCTCCAAAACCTGCCGCTGGAAGATCGGCGCAAAAAGATCCTGCGGGCCGTGCCGCATCTGACAGGCGGCAGAGCAGTTATCGCCGAAGCCCGCAGTCTCGTGAAGAACTCGAGATCGGTTGAAGCGCTCGATCATCTGGAGGAGATCTATTCGATCTTCGAACGCCTGGATCTTGCGCAGCACCTCACGATCGACCTCGGTGAGATTCGAGGTTTCCACTATTACACGGGAATTCTCTTCCGCGCTTACGTACACGGGCTTGGCTTTGAAGTTGCCAGCGGCGGCCGATACGACGGCCTTCCGGCGGCGTTCGGTGAAGATGTGCCGGCAGTCGGTTTTTCGTTCAGTCTGGATCGGCTCGAGCAGATGGTCACGCCGGCAATGGAGAGCAGCGATGCGGACGCGGCTGCCATCGATGTGGATTCGAATTTTGAGAAGGCCCTGCAGCTTCGGAGATCGGGG
>QHXA01000066.1:0-9988 GCA_003222755.1 Acidobacteriota bacterium | reverse complement strand
CGATTCCTCGAGCCTTCACTCGACCTGCTGGCGCGCAGTGGCATCGGGTTTTCCGAGGATGTGGCTTCTTCCCGAAAACTTATTTTTGACTCCGAAGATAAGCGTCACCGCGTTGTTCTCGTCAAGCCGGCGGATGTGCCGACGTATGTAGAATACGGCGCGGCGGACATTGGCATCGCTGGGCGGGATGTGCTTCTGGAAACGCGGGCGGATGTCCTTCAACCGCTCGATTTGAATTTCGGTCATTGCAAGATTGCGGTTGCAGGCCCGAGGGGGGCGCGCTCAATCAACGGATCGGATCACCCCACAGTGCGGGTTGCGACGAAATACCCGCACATCACAATCGATTACTACAATGCTCGCGGGATTCCTGTGGAGATCATTCCGCTCTCCGGATCGATCGAGCTCGCCCCACTGATCGGGCTGGCAGATCGCATCGTCGATGTCGTGGAGACCGGCCGCACATTGAACGACAACGGTCTCGAAATTTTAGAGGTCATCGCCGAGAGTTCCGCCCGGCTTCTGATCAACCGCGCAGGGTACCAGACGAAACGCGAGGAAGTACGCGGGCTGATTGAAGCGCTGGGGAAGGTGGTGGCATGAGAACACTGTATACGGCGAAAGAGCGAAGTCCCCTCCTTGGTAAAGGAGGGGTTCGCACGCCGGAGGCGTGCCAGGAAATTAGCCAGGGGTACGCGTTTTTTGCGTACCCCTGGAATATCGAGATAATACGGATTCCGCACCCCGAAGGGGTGTCGAGGACTCCTCGCACGCTTCCAGCGTGCGGATGCTATTGGTTTCAGACAACCGGGGGTTGCGCTCGCTGTCGCTCGCTTAACCCCCGGCTAATTTCCTGGCACGCCTCCGGCGTGCGAGCGGTGGCCGCCCCGTGAGAATCGTTGATCTCACCGCCGAACTCAATTTGCGCGAAGTCGACGATTTACTTGCCGCTGGCGATGTCGAGCAGTCGGTGGAAGCCGCGGTCAGCGAAATTCTGAAAGATATTCGCAACCGCGGAGACGTTGCGATCTGTGAGTTCACGAAACGGTTCGACGCGTTTGATCTCACACCCGACATGATGCGCGTTGCTCCAGAGCACATCGAAAAATACGCAGGCGATGCTGACGATGAACTCGTCGATATTGTGCGCCACGCCGCGCAAAACATTCGCGATTTCCACGAGCAGCAGACAGAAGAATCATGGGAATACTACGCAGGCGACGGGATTCGGTTGGGCCTCCGGCGGACGCCAATCGCCAGCGTGGGAATTTATATTCCCGGCGGAAAGGCTTCATATCCTTCATCGGTGCTGATGAATGCAATTCCTGCTCAAGTCGCCGGCGTCGAGCGCATCGTGGTTGCGACACCGCCTCGATCGCTGGAAGAAAATCCGCTGGTTGCCGCCGCACTAAAACTGCTTGGCGTCAACGAGGTTTACCGGATCGGCGGCGCACAAGCCATCGGCGCGCTGGCCTATGGCACGGCAACTGTTCCTCGAGTGCAAAAGATTGTCGGTCCAGGAAATCCGTACGTTCAATCAGCCAAGCGGCAAGTTTTCGGTATCGTCGATATCGATATGCTTGCAGGACCCAGTGAAGTGGCCGTCGTTGCCGACGAGACCTGCGACCCTGCCTGGATCGCGGCCGATCTGCTCGCGCAAGCGGAACACGATGAAATGGCAGGCGCCTGGTTGATCACCTGGTCCAGAGAAGTCGCCGCTTCCGTATTCGATGAAGTTCAAGCGCAACTGGAACTGCTGGACCGCAGCGCCATCGCCCGCACCGCAATTATCAATAACGGAATCACTTTCCTGGTCGCGAGCGAGGATGATGCCATCGATCTAGTGAATCACATTGCGCCCGAACACGTGGAAGTGCTGATGGCGGAACCGGAACACGTTTCCGACAAAATCGAAAACGCCGGCGCGGTTTTTATCGGCCGGTATGCGCCGACAGCTGTGGGCGATTACTTCGCCGGACCGAGCCATGTATTACCCACCAACCGCACAGCGCGGTTCTTTTCGCCATTGGGCGTCGCTGATTTTCTAAAACGGACGAATCTTATTCGATACTCGGGCCGCGGCATTGAGCGATTTGGCGACATGATCGAGAAGTTCGCGCTGGCCGAGGGACTGACTGGACATGCAAGATCCATCACTATCCGCCGTCATAAAGCCTGAGGTCCGCGGCCTCAACGCATACACGCTCAAGCATTTTGACGCCGACGTCAAGCTCGACCAGAACGAGAACCCGTATGAATTGCCACTGGATATCAAACGGGAGGTCGTGGATCGCGTACTTCGCCGTCCGTGGGCGCGGTATCCGGAATTCGTGCCGGCGGCGGTCATCAGTACGCTGTCGAAATTTACGGGCTGGACGCAGGAGGGCATCCTCGTCGGTAACGGCTCGAATGAATTGATTCAGGCTTCGCTGAACGTCTCGCTTGGTCCTGGCCGGCGTTGCGCCATGCCGCAGCCGACGTTTACGTTATACAAGCTGATGGCGACAACGCTTCAGGCCGAAGTGATGCCGGTTTTTCTCGACTCGGAGAATCTGACTTTCAACGTAGATAAGCTCATCGAAGCATCTCGCCGGGCGGATGTGGTCGTGGTCTGTTCTCCCAACAATCCGACGGGCGGTCTTCTGGAGCGTGAAGCACTGATCGCGCTGTTGAAAAATGCAAAGGGTCTTGTGTTGCTCGACGAGGCCTATCACGAGTTCAGCGGACAGACCGCATTGCCGTTGTTGTCCGAGCACCGGCATCTTATTGTGCTGCGAACGTTCTCGAAGGCGATGTCGATGGCCGGCCTGCGCTTCGGCTACATGATGGCGCATCCGGAGATCGCACGCGAGGTGTACAAATCCAAGCTGCCTTACAACGTAAACATTTTCACGCTGGCCGCGGCGGAAATCGTTATTGAGAATCGCAGTGCATTAAATCGCGGCATCGATGCTTTGATTCGCGAACGCGATCGCGTCTTTGCGGAGCTTGAGAGGCGCGAGGCCGTGCGCGCATTTCCATCGAAAGCGAATTTCATTTTGATCCGAACCGCCAGGCCCGCGCGTGAGTTGTTCGATGGACTTTACAGCCATGGCGTGCTCGTGCGCGACGTGAGCGCGTACCCGCTGCTCGATCGGTGTTTGCGAGTTTCGATCGGAACTCCTGAAGAGAACGACAGGTTCCTGGCCGCGCTCGATCGTGTACTGGAGACGAACTGATGGAACCGAGAAAAACAACGAAGTTTCGGAAGACGAACGAAACGGATATCCGCGTGAGCCTTGATCTTGATGGCACGGGCGAATACCGGATTGAGACCGGAATTCCGTTTTTCGACCACATGCTGGCGCAGATCGCGCGGCATGGCCATTTTGATCTCGAGATCGAGGCAAAAGGTGATCTCGAAATCGACGGGCACCATACGGTTGAAGATGTGGGTTGGGTTCTCGGGCAGGCGCTTCGCGAAGCGTTGGGCGAGCGCCGTGGAATCGTCCGCTTTGGGCACGCCTATGTTCCCCTGGACGAAGCTCTCACCCGCGTGGTGATTGATCTCTCCGGACGGCCGTACCTTGTATATAAGGCGGAATTCAAGTCCGCGCGCATCGGCGATCTTCAAACGGAGTTGATCGAAGAATTTCTTAAGGCGCTTGTGCAGGAGGGCCGCTTCAATCTGCACGTTGAAAATTTGTACGGCCGGAATCAGCACCACATTGCCGAAACCATCTTCAAAGCGACCGCGCTCGCGCTCCATGCCGCCACGCGCGTGGAGCACTCGCAGATTCCGTCAACGAAGGGGGTGCTGTGATCACTATCGTTGATTACAAACTGAACAACCTCCGAAGCCTCGAGAACACGCTCCGACGGCTCGGGCATGACGTTCGGGTCACCTCGGAACCGGACGAGGTCCGGGCGGCCTCAAAGCTCATTCTTCCTGGGGTCGGCGCATTCGGCGACGGTATACGGAATTTGAAGCAGCTTGGTCTTGCGGAACCCTTCATCGAAAACGTGAACTCCGGCACGCCGGCGCTCGGCATCTGCCTCGGCATGCACCTTCTCTTCACAGAAAGTGAGGAGTTCGGCTATCACCGCGGGCTGGACCTGCTCCAGGGCCGCATTGTGAAACTTCCGCCGAATCTCCGTGTGCCGCACATGGGCTGGAATCAGCTCCACCCGAACGGGGCGAATGGCCTCACGAATGGCATCGCTGAATCGAGTTTCGTTTATTTCGTTCACTCGTACTACGCAGAACCGGCATCTGCGGACATTGTTCTCGCAACCACGGATTACGAAATCGAGTTTCCGGCGATCGTGCACTACAAAAATATCTGGGCCACTCAGTTCCATCCTGAAAAGAGCCAGCACGTTGGCGAACGACTGCTCGATAACTTTGCACGTCTATGAAGATTTATCCGGCTATCGACATTCTTGGCGGCAGAGCGGTGCGGCTCAAACAGGGTCGCAAGCACGAGGTAACGGTCTACGGCGACCCAGTTGAAATGGCAATCACGTGGGTGGCGAAAGGCGCGGAATGGCTGCACGTCGTGGATCTCGATGGAGCGTTTGAAGGGCAACCGCAAAATCTCTCCGTCCTTCGAGACATGGCAGCCGCCGTGCCACATGCGAAGATTCAAGTTGGCGGCGGAATTCGCAGCATGCCGATGGTCGAGAACCTTCTCGAAGCCGGAATTCAGCGCGTCATTTTGGGAACCTCCGCGGTGCAGGATCCGGAGTTCGTGAAGAAAGCGTTGGCGGAGCACCCTCACCACGTCGCGATCGGAATCGACGCACGCGATGCGACGGTTCAGGTTTCGGGCTGGACTGAAGATTCGCACATCGATGCCATCGAGCTGGCTCGAACGCTTCAGGATCTCGGCGCGCGTCTCGTCATTTATACAGATATTTCACGCGACGGTGTTCTTGAAGGCCCGAACATTCAAGCGACGCGTGAAATGATCGAAAAGACCGATCTGTATGTGATTGCTTCCGGCGGTGTGTCGTCAATGACGGATCTGCGTCGTCTCGGCGAAATCAATAACAGCAGGCTCGAAGGCGTCATTATCGGCAAGGCGCTTTATGAAGGCCGTATTCAAATTGAGGAGGCCTTGGCCAATGCTTGCTAAGCGCATCATCCCATGCCTCGATGTGAAAGATGGCCGCGTCGTGAAAGGCATCAACTTCGTGAACCTTCGTGATGCAGGCGATCCGGTCCAATGTGGTTTGCGCTATTCGGAAGAAGGTGCTGACGAGTTGGTGTTTCTGGACATCACAGCTTCCTCGGATCGCCGAAAGATTGTCGCCGAGATGGTTCGACGTGTGGCCGACAGCATCAATATTCCATTCACCGTCGGCGGCGGATTACGCAATCTCGAGGATATTCAAGACATTTTGCGCTCTGGGGCTGACAAGGTCTCGCTGAATACGTCAGCAGTGAGCGATCCGTCCCTCGTGCAGAGGGCAGCGGAGCGTTTCGGCAGCCAATGTATCGTCGTTGCTATTGATGCGCGGCGTGAGAATGGAGGCGCCGCTAAGGTTTACACGCACGGCGGCCGCGAGCGCACGGATCGTGATGCCGTTGACTGGGCGAAGACTGTTGCGGATCTCGGTGCGGGAGAGATCTTGCTCACGAGTATGGATGCCGACGGAACTAAGAAAGGATATGACATTGAACTGACGCGCCGCGTCTCGGAGGCCGTTCAGATCCCGGTGATCGCATCGGGTGGGGCCGGCGGACTGGAACACTTATACGAGGGGCTGACCGAAGGCGGCGCGAGCGCGGTACTGGCTGCGTCCATCTTTCATTTTCGCGAACTCACGATCGCCGAAACCAAGTCGTTTCTGCGCGAGCGAGGAGTCGTCGTCCGATGAACGAGATCCTCGAAAATGCAAAGTTCGGCCCCGACGGTCTGATTCCAGCCGTCGTCCAGGATTCGCACACCCGCGAGGTGCTGACGGTTGCGTATATGAACAAAGAAGCCCTCCAACTCACGTTGGAACGGCGGGAGACGTACTTGTGGAGCCGCAGCCGGCAGCAGCTTTGGCACAAGGGCGAGACATCGGGCAATACCCAACGAGTAATGAAGGTCAGTCTCGACTGCGATGACGACGCAGTGCTCGTCGAAGTCGAACCGCTTGGACCCGCATGCCATACCGGTTCGTATTCATGCTTCGGCGTGGAGCCAGGCCTGGAAGGTGTGCTGCAAGAATTGTATTCGGTCATCGAGGGGAGAAAAGAAAACCGGCCCGAAGGCAGCTATACGGCATATCTCTTCAACAGCGGACTCGACAAAATCCTGAAGAAAGTGGGCGAGGAAGCAACCGAGACGATCGTCGCTGCAAAAAACGAGGATTCGCAGCGCCTCGTCTCGGAAACGGGCGATTTGATTTATCACTTGTTAGTGCTGCTTGTGGAACGAGGCGTAACGCTGGACGAGATTTCGCGCGAATTGAAAGGAAGAAGGAAGTAGCCACAAAAAGGCACAAAATTCACAAAAATTTTTGCGTCTTTTGTGCTTTTTTGTGGCTACTTCCCATTGCAAAACGGCATATGCAGCCCAGTCTGGAAGAAGTCAAAAATCTTCAAGCGCAAGGGAACGTGATTCCGGTCTACAAATCGGTTATTGCGGACTTCCTGACGCCCGTGTCTGCGTTTTTGAAGCTGGAGAAGGATCGGTCTCATGCATTTCTTCTCGAGAGCATTGAAGGCGGGGAAAGGATTGCGCGATATTCCTTCCTGGGCGTCGACCCATTTCTCATAACGCGCTATCGTGATGGGCATCCGGCGAACTTCATTGAAAACCTGCGCGCGACGATGGCGCGCTTCAAATTCGTGAAGTTGCCGAACCTTCCGCCATTCACGGGCGGCGCTGTCGGCTACTTCGGCTACGACATGGTTCGAACGATTGAAGAGATTCCTCAATCCGGCGTTGACGATCTTGGTATCGACGATGCGGTTTTGATGTTCTACAAGACCCTCCTTGCGTTTGATCATCTGCGGCATCAGATCCACATCATTTCCAACGTTATTGTGGACGAACAGCACGACTCAGTCGACGTTCAGTATCAAAAGGCCATCCAAGAGATCCAACGCATCGAAGCGCTGCTGCGAGCGCCATTGGAAATTCCGCCGGTTACTCGAAACGAGCGGGATGTCGCGGTGCGGTCCAATTTCGAGAAGAAGGATTATCTCGACGCGGTATCGACGGCGAAGGAATACATTGCGGCGGGCGATATCTTCCAGGTTGTGCTATCGCAGCGATTCGAAGTCGATTTACCGACGTCGGCATTCGAGATCTATCGCGCGCTCCGCGTCGTGAATCCGTCGCCTTACATGTACTTCCTGAAAATGCCGGACACCACGATTGTGGGTTCGTCCCCCGAAATGCTCGTGCGCGTGCGCGGCCGCGAAATCGAGTACCGTCCGATCGCCGGTACTCTACCGCGCGGCGCGAATGATGCAGAAGACGAAGCGAACGCGGAAAAGCTGCGGAATGACGAAAAAGAACGCGCCGAGCACATCATGCTCGTCGATCTGGGGCGGAACGATCTTGGACGAGTCTCGCAATACGGAACCGTCAAGGTCGAGGAATTGATGTTCATCGAACGGTACTCGCACGTGATGCACCTGGTCTCATCATTGCGGGGAAAGTTGCGCGATGACGTCGATCGATGGGATGCGTTGATGGCCTGCTTTCCAGCCGGAACCGTGTCCGGAGCACCGAAAGTTCGAGCGATGGAAATCATCGATGAGTTGGAGCCGACGAAGCGCGGTGTCTATGCCGGTGCCGTGATGTATGTCGACTTCAGCAATAATCTCGACTCCTGCATTGCGATCCGCACGCTCGTCGTTCGCGGCAGCAAGGGTTACATCCAGGCCGGTGGAGGTATTGTCGCGGACTCCGTGCCTGAAAACGAGTACATGGAAACGGTGAACAAGTCGCGTGCGCTGATTCGCGCAATTAACTTGGCGCAGCGCGGGTTTGAATTATGATCCTGGTAATTGATAACTACGATTCATTCACCTACAACCTGGTGCAGTATCTCGGCGAACTGGGTGAGGATCTGCGTGTCTACCGCAACAACAAGATCACTCTGGAAGAAATCGAGCGGTTAAAACCTGCGCGCATTGTCATCTCCCCGGGCCCGGGTACTCCGGTAGATGCAGGCATCACCGAGGATGTCATCCGGCGCTTCCACAAGTCGACTCCCATATTAGGTGTATGCCTCGGCCATCAAGCCATCGGCGAAGTATTTGGCGGAAGGATTGTTCGAGCGCCAACGCTCATGCATGGCAAGGTCAGTGAGATCTTTCATACCGGCAAAGGTTTATTCAAAGGATTGCCTCAAGGATTTCCGGCAACGCGCTACCACTCTTTAATGGTCTCGCAGGTTCCGGCCTGCCTTGAAGTCAGCGCCGAAACGAAAGATGGCATTGTCATGGGCCTGCGGCATCGAGACTTCCCGACCGAAGGCATTCAATTCCACTGCGAATCCATCATGACTGCCGTCGGAAAAAGCATTTTGAAGAATTTTTTAGGTTCATTACGGCAGCATGGCGCATAGATGCGCAATAGCGGTCCCGGTCCGGCACGAGGTTAGCTAATTGCGCTTGCCTACCGGCTGGTACGCCGCGAGTTGTCCAATAAAGGGGGACTTCATATGGGTGACGCGATGTGGCAAGCGAGCGCAGTCGATGTCGCCGCGGGTATCCGCGAGAAGCGTTTTTCGTGTTCCGAGGTGATGGTGTCCGTTGTCGATCGCATCCGTGCGCTCAACCGGAACCTGAACGCGATCGTGATTGACCTCACCGATCAGGCGCTTGCTCACGCGGCCGCCGCCGATCGCGCGCTCCAGAGCGGCGCCGAGCCTGGTCCGCTCTTCGGCGTTCCGGTGACAATCAAGGTGAATGTCGACCAAGAGGGTCAGGCCACAACGAACGGACTTCCGGCCTTCGCCAAGGTCATCGCTCCCGACGACTCGCCGCTCGTGCGCAACCTGCGCCGCGCCGGCGCGATCATCGTCGGCCGCACCAACACGCCCGAAGTCTCGATGCGTGCGACGACGGTGAATCCGTTGCACGGCCGTACATGGAACCCGTGGCACCCGGACGCGTCTCCGGGTGGATCGTCAGGCGGTGCCGGCGCGGCTGCTGCGGCCGGCTTCGGCCCCATCCATCACGGCAACGACATCGGCGGCTCACTGCGCTTCCCCGCATTCACCAATGGCGTGGCGACGCTCAAGCCGACGCCGGGTCGTATTCCTGCATTCAATCCATCGGCGACGGTAGAGCGTGGCCTCCTCGCACAGCTCACGTCGGTACAAGGTGCGATTGCGCGCACCGTTGCAGATGTGCGTCTCGCAACACGCGTGATGGCCGCCGGCGATCCGCGCGATCCGTGGTGGGTACCCGCGCCATTCGATGGCGAGCCTCTGGCGAAACCAATTCGCGTTGCGGTCACGCGCAACGGTCACGGATATGCGATGCATCCTGGCATTCGCCGGCTGATCGACCGGACGGCGGGGTATCTTAGCAACGCCGGCTATGACGTCGTGGACGCTGAGCCGCCGTCCATCACGGAACCGGCGCGCGGCTGGTTCACCGTGCTGCTCACCGAGCTCAAGGGAACGCTTGGTCCCACCGTCGACCAGTACGGGAGCGACGAGGTGCGCCGGATCTTTGGCTGGTATTACGAACTCGGGAAGATTCTCGATCTCGATGATTATCGTGCGGGTCTCGCGGAGCGAACCCGAATGATGCGTGCTTGGAACGTGTTCCTGGAGACCTATCCGTTAATTTTGACGCCGTTCCTCATGCGGCCGACCTATCCGTGGAACTACGACGCACAGGGGCTAATGCAGACGAAAGATCTCTTCGACTCTTCCATCTATAGTTATGGCGTCAATTATCTCGGGCTGCCGGCCGGTGTCGTGCCGATCGATCTCGTCGAAGATCTCCCGGCCGGCGTTCAACTCGTGGGACGCCGATTTCGCGAGG
>QHXA01000708.1:2695-5395 GCA_003222755.1 Acidobacteriota bacterium | reverse complement strand
ATTCCTTTGGCGGATGACGTCGACATCTCTGTTATTGCGCGAAGTACGCCTGGTTTTTCTGGCGCGGACTTGGCCAACCTGGTGAATGAAGCGGCATTGAATGCCGCCCGCTTCAATCAGAAGACGGTGACACACGAAGATTTCGAAATGGCCAAGGATAAAGTGCTGATGGGCGTCGCGCGAAAATCGCTCATCATCAGTGACCATGAGAAGCGCGTCACGGCATATCACGAAGCGGGGCACGCGATGGTTGCTGCAATGATCGAGGGAGCGGATCCGCTGCATAAAGTGACCATCATCCCGCGTGGCATGGCGCTCGGCGTCACACAGCAATTGCCGGTGGACGATCGACATACCTATCCGCGCGCATATTTGGAAGGACAGCTCGCGATCATGATGGGCGGCCGCCTCGCCGAAGAATTGTTCCTGGGAACGATGACGACCGGCGCAGGCAATGACATTGAGCAGGCGACAGAACTTGCCCGAAAGATGGTTTGCCAGTTCGGCATGTCGTCGCTGGGTCCTCTGACGTACGGGAAGCAGGAAGAACAAATCTTTCTCGGACGCGAAATCGCTCAACACCGCGATTACAGCGAGCAGACGGCGCTGTCAATCGACAGTGAAGTCCGAAAGTTCATCATGCACGGCTATGACCGAGCGAAGAGCATTCTGAACGAGAACCGGGACGCGCTGGTGCGAATCGCCGAAGCGCTGCTCGAACGCGAGTCGCTGGATGCGGCCGAAATCAAGATGCTGATCGCGGGTCAGCCGCTTGAAGACCGGCGCCCGCCGCGAGATGAGCCGAAGAAAGAGACTCCGGTACCCTCAAAGGGCGTTGTGCGTCCAGCTCCGAGCATCTCGCCTCACGAGAAACCGTCACCGGCGTAAAGGAAAAATACAGAAACGCCGGGCTTTCCCTCGGATGCGAATTGGGAATTGAGAATTGACGAATTGATCGGATCAATTCGTCAATTCTCAATTCCCAATTCGCATCCGAGGGAAAGCCCGGCGTTTCTGCATGATTCATCATGCGTCAGCGATACAGACTGTCCCTCCCGCGCACGACTATTGAGCTGGGACAACGGACAGCCGTCATGGGCATTCTGAACATCACACCCGATTCATTTTCGGACGGCGGCCAATTCTTCGAGCATGAGAGGGCCATTGCCCGCGGAAAAGAAATGGAGCAGGAAGGCGTCGATATCATCGATGTAGGCGGTGAGTCCACCCGGCCCGGCAGTGAGGCTGTACCAGAGGAAGAAGAACTCCAGCGCGTGTTGCGGGTCATCGAAGCACTGGCGAGTGTCGTAAGGATTCCGATTTCCATCGATACATATCGATCTGCAGTGGCGCGACGCGCGATCGCGGCGGGAGCTCAAGTCGTGAACGACATCAGCGCGTTCCGTTTCGATGAACTCTTGCCGCGAGTTGTAGCGAAAGCGCGTGCCGGCGTTATCTTGATGCACAGCCGCGGCAGCCGCGAGATGCTGCACAAACAGCGCCGCATGAACGATCCCGTTCACGAAGTGGCGGAAGATCTCGCCAGGTCGCTTGGAAACGCGCGCGCGGCGGACATTCCAGCCGACACGATCGTAATTGATCCCGGGATTGGGTTTGGCAAGACGGCGGATGAAAGCTTGGCCATCTTAAAAAGCCTGAGGATATTTAGTACACTTGGGTACCCATTACTTGTGGGCACGTCCCGTAAATCATTCATACGCAGTGTTGTCTCCGACAGTCCGGAAGCGCGAAATTGGGGAACAGCAGCGGCAATCGTTGCGTCAATTGTGAATGGGGCTCACATCGTGCGGGTGCATGATGTGCGGCAAGCGCGAGTACTTGCAGACGTGTCGGATCGGATACTGTTGGGCGCTCTATGAGCGCCGGTTCCAT
Source organism: Acidobacteriota bacterium (assembly GCA_003222755.1). Lineage (GTDB taxonomy): Bacteria > Acidobacteriota > Terriglobia > 20CM-2-55-15 > 20CM-2-55-15 > 20CM-2-55-15. The sequence goes on along the minus strand of QHXA01000708.1, from coordinate 3,502 downwards.
CTACAGAGACTAGAATGCTTGACTTTTTCACATCGTGGCCGCTGAACTGGAACGCGCTGCTCGACATTTTCATCCTTTCGTTTTTGATTTATCAGATCCTCGTCTTCATCAAAGGTACACGGGCGGTCCAGATGGTGGTCGGCCTCGGCGTGATTATCCTGTTTTTCTATTTCGCGAGATGGGCACATCTCGAGACCGTCACATGGATGCTGACCAATGTTCTTCCTTACTTCGTATTCGCCATTATCGTGATCTTCCAGCACGAGATCCGGCGCGCCCTTGCGCGCTTCGGGCAGACGCCCATCCTTGCGGGCTTCTCGAGCATTCACAGAAACGAGTTCTATGACGAAATCATACTGGCGGTGACGACGCTCGCTTCGAACCAGACAGGCGGATTGATTGTGATCGAGCGCGACATCGGCCTGAAAACCTATATCGAGAGCGGCATTGCGCTCGACGCGTCGCTTTCATATGACTTGCTCGTGACGATTTTCAATCCCATGGTTCCGCTGCACGATGGCGCCGTCATCGTGCAGAATGGGCGCATCGCCGCGGCTGCTTGTTTCTTGCCCCTGACGGTGAAGCCTCGGCTCAGTAAAGAACTCGGGACACGGCACAGGGCCGCGATCGGTGTGACTGAGGAAACGGACGCGGTGGCGATCATCGTATCGGAAGAGACGGGTGCGATCTCCTTTGCACACGACGGCGAAATGGAGCGCTACCTCGATCCCGATACGCTTCGACTGCGATTACGTGACGCATTCGAACGAAAGGGCGCAACTGCGGCGCCGCGTGTTGTGGCGGCTC
>QHXA01000708.1:0-2689 GCA_003222755.1 Acidobacteriota bacterium | reverse complement strand
CATCGGATGGATGGCTGACGATGCAATCCGCGAAATATGCGCTCGTACACAATTGGGGGTTGAAGGTCATTTCCCTGCTTGTGGCAACAGTGCTGTGGGCGGCCGTTGCGAATCGAGCTTCCTCGGAAATCGGCCTCGAGGTGCCCCTCGAGTATCGCAACATTCCGCCACAACTCGAAATCACGGGCGATATGACCAACACTGTGCAAGTGCGGCTGCGAGGCTCATCGAACGTGATCAAGGACATTACAGCTAAAGATATCGCGACCACGATTGATCTCGCCAACATGAAAACGGGCGAGAAGATCGTGGCTTTGTCACCGCAAAACGTGCAGGCACCATTTGGCGCGGAAGTGATTCGGGTGAATCCCTCGAGCATCCGGTTTACTTTGGAGCGGACACTCGTGAAAACAGTGCCGGTAGAACCCACTATATTGGGTCAGCCGCCGGACGGGTTCGAAATCGCGCAAGTTTTGGTCAGCCCAAATGCTGTCGAAGTGGAAGGTCCCGAAAGCCGCCTGAAGACGCTTTCATCCATAGCGACGGTTCCCCTTCATCTAGATCGGAAAGAATCTTTCGAACAAACAGCGGATCTCGATGTTCCGGACCCACAACTACTGCATCCATCCCCAGTAAGTGTGAAAATCGAAATGCGGCAGAAGCGGTAGTCGGCCGAATTTCGTGTCCTTCTGTTAGATTGATCCACATGAGTACGAAATTATTTGGTACCGACGGTATTCGCGCCTGTGCCGGTGAGTTTCCGTTGAATGCGGCGGCTATTGACGCGATTGGCCGCGCAATCGGAGAAAAGCTGGGTGGCAAAGTGCTGATCGGGCAAGACACCAGAATTTCGAGTCCGTGGATTTTTGAACATCTTCAGAAGGGATTCTCCGGCACGCCGGCGATGATTCAGAACGCTGGTGTGATTCCGACGCCGGCTATTGCACTCCTGACAAAGTGGCTCGGCTATTCGGGCGGTCTGATGATCTCTGCCTCGCACAATCCATACCAGGACAATGGCATCAAGATATTCGGACACGACGGAACGAAACTGACGGATGCCGATGAGGCACAGCTCGAAAAACGCATTTTCGAATTGCTCGGCTCCGACACCAGTTATATGCGGACCGACAAGGTACCGGAACGAGCCGTGACTGCCGCCAATGATACCGGCTGGCAGGAGCGGTATCAGGAGATTCTGCTCTCGCGTTTTCCGAAATCCGATTGGTTGCGAGGTCTTCGCATCGTCCTCGATTGTGCGAATGGCGCGATGAGTGAGATTGCTCCGCGGCTGCTGACGAAGCTCGGCGCAGATGTCGTCGTGACTCACGCCTGGCCCAACGGAACCAACATCAATAATGCCTGCGGAGCCGTGCACGTCGAGGCGCTCGGTTCCGCAATGCGTGCGGGACTAGCCGACTTTGGGGTGGCTTTCGATGGGGACGGGGATCGTTCGCTGTTCATGTCGAATTCAGGCCGCCTCATTGACGGCGACGCAGTTCTGCTGTTAATGGCCCGCCGCATGAAGAGAAATGGCCAGCTGAATCCGCCTGTTGTCGTGGGAACTCTCATGACGAATTTCAGCCTCGAGCGAATGTTGCGGCACGAGGGCATTACACTGACGCGAGTGGCCGTCGGTGACCGGTTCATCTTTGAGGAAATGCAGCGAAGCGGCGCTCCGCTCGGCGGAGAACCTTCCGGGCATATCATTTTCCCCGACTTTAACTTGTCGGGCGATGGCTTGCTGACGACTCTCAAAGTTGCCGAAGCGATCGCCACCGATCGCGCATCCTTCGAAGATCTGACACGCGATTGGGTCGAGGCGCCGCAACTTCTGAAGAACATTCCGGTCCGCCAGAAGGTACCGCTGGAGACGTTGCCCGCTATTCAAGCGAAGATGGTGGAAGTCGATCACCAGTTGCAAGCATGCGGTCGTTTAGTCGTGCGATACTCTGGAACGGAACCGGTGCTGCGCATCATGATTGAAAGCGACGATGCGGCACGCAACGAGCGGCTGATGGCCGAGTTGTTGACAGTGATCGGTAGCGTGCTCGGCTGAAACCCACGTCCGGCGTGATTTTCAGGCCTTGACACAGTGCGGACTCCACACCTAACATTATTAAAGAGGCGCTGGCCGGGCAATCGGCTCTTTCAAGCGCAATCGTGATCAAGCCCGCAAAGAAAACTCAAAATCGGAGCTTGACAGTAATAATCGCGATACCTATAGTTGAGAGATGTGCCGAGCGGCTGATCAGCCGCTGGGCATCCCTCGTTGAAAACTCCGCCAAGCAAATTGAGGCGGATTTTTTGACGTCACTTTGAGGCCTGAGAGCCGCAAGGTTCTTTGAAAATAGAAAACGTACAGTCAGATAAGATTTCTCGAGTCAATTCGGCGTAGGGAGACCGGGCCGGTAGATCCGGACGGTGGGCCCGACGCGAATATCGGTCTTTAAGCGCGACACAATCAAACGCATCAAGTTATCTTGAGAGTTTGATCCTGGCTCAGAATCAACGCTGGCGGCGTGCCTAACACATGCAAGTCGAGCGAGAAAAGGGGAGCAATCCCCTGAGTACAGCGGCGCACGGGTGAGTAACACGTGGGTAATCTGCCCTGGAGTGGGGAATAACACCGGGAAACCGGTGCTAATACCGCATACGATCGCAAGGTCTGCGGACCTGGTGATGAAAG
>QHXA01000707.1 GCA_003222755.1 Acidobacteriota bacterium | reverse complement strand
AACGATTGACCATATCGCCGCGATAACTCGGCAATGCCATACCATCCCGCACTTCCTCGCTGGCCGAACGAGGTTTGGCATACTGCCCGGCGATGCGGCCCACGCGCACCACCGGTTTGCGAGCGGCATAGATCAATACCAAACTCATTTGCAGCAGAATCTTGAGCTTTGCCGCAATTGCCACGGGATCACACTCTTCGAAGCTCTCTGCGCAATCTCCGCCCTGGAGCACGAACATCTCGCCGCGAGCGGCTCGCGCCAGCTTGCTTTTGAGGGCATCGACTTCCCAGGGCGTAACTAGGGGCGGCAGACGCGAGATGGTTTGCACCACCTGCTCGAGGTGGGCAGGATCCGGATAGATGGCCTGCTGTTGGGCCGTTTTGCGCTGCCAGGAAGTTGGAGTCCAGATGTTCACCAGTTCAAAATGATGAACCTTTGCCGCGTGTGCAAGCAACCCCTGGACGTGCGCAGCACTCCTAAGGATTTGCAGATCCGCCGCTTGCAGCTAAAATCCCTATGCGCGAGGTGCGGATGCTGACAGATCAGAAGATGGAAAATGCACGTAGCCCGTTCATCATCGTCGCGATCGCCGCAGCTATCTTCCTGGGTTGTGTCTACAGTCCTCCCCACCTGATGGATGACGTTGATGCAGTGCAGGCCCAAATCTCGCGCAACATGCTTCAGTCCGGAGACTGGGTCACCGCGCGGTTGAACGGTGTCGCATACCTTGAAAAGTCTCCGCTCGGTTATTGGTTGACCGCAATCTCCTACGGCATCTTTGGCGTAAAGGATTGGGCGGCCCGTTTGCCGTTAGCACTAGCGGTAGTCACGCTGTGCTGGGCGACGTGTTGTTTTGGGACGTGGGCATTTGGACGCGCCGCGGGATTCTATTCCGGATTGATCTTGAGCACTTGTGTGGGTCTATTTCTCTTCACGCGCGATCACGCTCGCATTGTTTTCATTCTTGCGCGCGCTGGACCCCAATGAGCGGCGCCCGCGCTTGTGGGCCAGGATTTTGGGCGTCTGCCTTGGGCTTGGGCTGCTACTGAAGGGTTTGATCGCGATCGTGTTTCCTGTGGGCGCTGTGTTCGTATATCTCGCTCTTACGCGTCAGTTATTCAACAGGGACGCATGGCGCAAACTGAGCCCTCTTGCCGTAATCCTCATCATCGGGTTTATTTCTGTACCTTGGTACGTGCTCGCAATGCTTCGAAACCCGCCGTACTTCAATTTCACGATGCATAGCGGGCAGGGTGAGTATCACGGTTTCTTTTGGTTTTACTTCATCAATGAGCACCTGCTGCGTTTCCTGAATCTGCGCTATCCGCGTGACTACAATACGGTGCCGCGGCTCTGGTTCTGGCTCTTTCATCTTGTTTGGCTATTTCCGTGGAGTCTCTACGGCGGCACGGTCATCGGTCTTAGCTACAGGCCGACGGACCGCGCGGGCAGGACCAGGCTATTGGCCGTTTGCTGGATTGGCGTGGTCCTGATCTTCTTTAGTTTTTCTACGACGCAAGAGTATTACTCGATGCCGGTATATCCCGCATTCGCACTGCTACTGGGTTCCGGCATTGCGACTTCCAGTGTTTGGGTACGGCGTGGAACGAACGCGATCGGGATCGTTGCGGCGATAGCTGCCGCGGTGATTGCCGCGATTCTTTGGAACGTGCAGACGCTGCCGGCGCCGGGCGACATTTCGTCTGCACTGGTGCAGCATCCGGAGCTGTACACGCTGTCATTAGGCCATATGGGGGATTTAACGCTGCAATCGTTCGCATACTTGCGTCTTCCTTTGGCGCTCGCCGGCATTGCGGCATTGATCGGAGTCCTAGGCATCAGCTTCCGTAATCACAAGCATCGCCCGTTTTTTGCCGTGGCATTGATGATGCTCATTTTCTTTCATGCTGCGCGGATCGCGATAGTCCGGTTCGATCCTTACCTCGGCTCGAAACCACTGGCAGACGCTTTGATGAGCGCTCCAGCCGGAAAGCTCATCGGAGCCGATGCGTATTACGCTTTTTCATCGGTTTTCTTTTACACGAATCGAAGCGCTCTGCTGTGGAACGGCAGAGTCGATAATCTCGAATACGGTTCTTACGCTCCGGGAGCGCCTGACGTCTTCATTGATGATCGAGATTTCCAACAGCTCTGGTGCAGCGCTGATCGTTACTACTTGCTGGCGTACGAAAAAGATCTGCAGCGGATTCGGGATCTCGCTGGCGATTCGCGTGTGTATGTTGTGACGAAGAGCGGCGGTAAGTATCTATTGACCAACAAAGGATGATCATTCGACTGCTTTTCCTGGCTTCAATTATCGGTCTCATTTCAAGCACCGTTTACCTGGTTCTCGTCCTGGAAGCAAGTCGGCGCTTTCGCAGAGCGCCTCGAACAAGAATGGTGGATCCGGCTTCTTTGCCGGCGGTCACCGTTCTAAAGCCGCTGCATGGACTAGAGCCATATCTCGAGCGCAACCTGGAAAGCTTCTTCGTACAGAATTATCCGGACTTTGAACTCATCTTTGGTGTACGCGACGCAAACGACCCAGCATTGGAGGTCGTTGAGGCGCTTCGGCGCAAGCACCCGGACGTTAAGACCGGCGTTGTGTTGTCAGGCGAACCGGAGTATCCCAACGCGAAGGTGTTTGCGTTAGAAAAGATGACGCCTCACGCGAATTCGCCCTATCTGGTGATCACCGATAGTGATGTGTGCGTGAGTCCCAATTGCATTCGCGAAGTGATCGTTCCATTGCTCGATCAAAACAACGGTGTGGTGACTTGTTTGTACCGGGGCTTACCAGCCGGGGGCTTCTGGTCCAGGCTGGAGGCGCTTGGCATGTCTATCGAGTTGCCGTCAGGTGTGCTCGTTGCAAACATGCTGGAGGGAATGAAATTCGCTTTGGGACCGACGATGGCTACCCGCAAAGACGTGTTGGATCAGATTGGCGGACTAGCCGCGCTCGGCCAGTATTGTGCGGACGATTACGTCCTCGGAAATCTGGCGCATGCCTCCGGGAAGCAAGTCGTGCTGTCGGAACATGTCGTAGGCCATGTTGCGATGAATACATCTGCACACGCCTCACTGACGCATCAGGTGCGTTGGATGAGAAGCACGCGTTTTTCCCGATACGCTGGACATGTGGGCACGGGCCTGACTTATGCAATGCCGTTCGGTTTGCTTGGTCTGCTTGCCGGAGTTCTGATGCAGAATTGGCAATTAGGTCTGGGACTTTTCGCCTGCTCATTTTTCAACCGCACCATTCAAGCAATTGCAATCGGCTCATTTTTTATCGGCGATCGCGAATCCCTGAAGCTCTGCTGGTTATACCCGGTACGCGATTTGATGGGTTTCGGCGTTTGGTGCGCGAGTTTTATGGGCAGCGAAATCGTCTGGCGTAACCAGCGGTATCGGTTGCTGACCGGCGGAAAGATGGTGCGTGTGGAATCCGGATCGCACGCCGGAGGTGTGGTCGGAAATTAGCCAGGGGTACGCAAAAAACGCGTGCTCCTGGCTAATCTCCGCGCACCGCTCCGCGGTGCATGCGCGAATACTTACCTAAGAAATCTCACCGAAAATCGTTATCTCAGCTAGATGAATATCCAGGACCCACGCCACTATCAGATTGCGGTGCTGGCCTCGCTGCTTCTCTACGGCTTGGTTCGGCTCGATTTCGAGATCTCTCCTGAAAACGCGATTGCCATTCTTGGCACGGCACTCCTGACGCAGTACGTCTGCACGCGCGCATGGAAGCTCGCGCGTTTTGATCCTCGCAGCGCGTGGATTTCCGGACTCTCGCTCTGCCTGCTGCTGCGCACGAACTCGCTGGGCGTGGCCATCGTCGCATCGGTCATCACGATCGCGAGCAAGTTTGTGGTCCGCGTGAACGGTAAGCATGTGTTCAACCCGACGAACTTCGGGATCGTGTCAATGATTCTGCTCAGCGATCAGGTATGGGTTTCGCCAGGCCAATGGGGCAACGCCGCGGTGTTTGGGTTTTTGATGGCATGTCTCGGTGGTTTGGTTGTCAATCGCGCCGCGCGCAGCGACGTCACAATCGTGTTTATCAGCTGTACTGTTGCTCTGATTTTTGGCCGCTCGGTATGGCTGGGCGAACCGATGGCCATCCCCTTTCATCGACTCGAGAATGGCGCGCTGCTGCTGTTCACGTTCTTCATGATTTCCGATCCAAAAACGACGCCGAACTCACGTGCAGGCCGAATCG
>QHXA01000065.1:1142-11322 GCA_003222755.1 Acidobacteriota bacterium | reverse complement strand
AACAGCGGGGGCTCGCAGGGCAGTACCGTCAATACTCCTGCTGGTTCCGGACCTAACACCGGCCACGACCAACGCAATGTGGACAACATATTCACCTACCAAGCCAATATTCGCATCACGAAGGGCATCCACTCGATCGCCTTGGGCGGCTGGTTGGAACGGCTTCAGAGCACCGACCTGAGCGGAACTTATGGGCAGGTGAACTTCACCTCGCTGTTGAGCTTCCTACAGGGCAGACCGTCGCTGTTCCAGGTAACGGCGCCGGCGCCGGCGATTCCGTTCCGCGTTTGGATGGGAGCCTGGTTTGTGCAAGACGCCATGAAGCTCAGGTCCAACCTCACCTTGAGTCTGGGGCTGCGTCACGAGTTTTCGAACGGCTATCATGCCAATAATAAGTTGGGAGCCAGCTTCACTCAGGGGGCAGACGGGGTTCTGCTGACGCAGCCGAGGATTGGCGATTCGTTATTCACAAAAAACCGTGCCACGCGGCTCTTTGGCCCCCGTGCGGCCATAGCTTGGGATCCGTTTGGGAAAGGCCAGACGAGCGTTCGGGCCGGCTTCGGCATGGCCTACAATCTGCTGGACAACATCGGTTGGTGCTGCATCAATGTTCCTCCCATTGCGGGAGCTTCGCAGATTACCAATAATGTCCCCTTTCCTTTGCAGATCGTGCCCGGAGTCACGTCGCTGGCGAGCGCCACGCCCGGAGGTGGCCGCCTGGGAATCCAACCAGATCCATATACTCCAACGGTATTGAATTATCACTTCGAGATCGAACAAGGTCTGCCCGGCAACATCGGCCTCCGCGTGGGCTACATCGGATCGCACGGCTACCATGAGGTTCTGCGCGGAGATGCCAATAAGGCATTCCCCACGATTTGCCCGGCATCGCCCTGCCCGGCAGGACTGGCGGCCGGAACCAAGTACTTCCCAAATCCCGTCGTCCGCCGTAATCCCCAACTGGGCAGCGCGGGAATTTTCTTTACGTCCGGCATCAACAATTACAACGGTGTCTTTGTGGACGTGAATCGCCGCTTCAGTAAAGGATTAGCTTTGCGGACCAACTATACCTACGGACGCAGCCTGGACAATTCATCTGCAATTACCGGAACTCAAGCCGGCGGACAGGTCGGCGTGATCATGGACACCGATGACCGCAAGCGAGATTACGGCCTGTCTGCTTTTGATGTCCGACATCGGTTTAGCTTGAGTGGCGTTTATGAATTGCCGATTGGAAAGGGAAAGCCATTCATGAGCGGCGTCAAAGGAGTCGCGGACAAGCTGGTGAGCGGGTGGCAGCTCAACACGATCGTGAATCTGCAGAGCGGCTTCCCCTTCACTCCCATACTTGGGTTTAATCAGTCGCGCGATGGGGATACAGGCAATCCCGATCGACCCAACATGGCTCCGGGCAAAACCTTGAAGGACGTCTACCTGCGGACGCCGGAACATTGGGTGGATGCCACGGCCTTCGCTCTTCCGCCGGCGGGAACCTATGGCAGTGTCGGCCGCAATGTTCTGACCGGCCCCAGTCTGAAGACGGTCGATCTTTCGATGTTCAAAACGACGCGCTTGACCGAACGATCGAACTTGCAGTTTCGTGCAGAGGCTTTCAACGTTCTGAACCGGACCAACTTTGGTATCCCGAACCTCGTGATGCTGACGCCTACTGGAGCTCCAGCCAGCTCCGCCGGCGCTATCACCACGACCGCCACCACGTCGCGGCAAATTCAACTCGGTTTGAAGCTGAGTTGGTGAGGAACTTCTAAGAAAATCTCGATTACTCGGCCAAACGAAAGGTTGGTTTTCCGGATTTGGAGCACGCGAAGAGCGCCGTGCTCGACCTATCAGAACACCTTCCTAAAGGTGAGATTGATGCGAGCGGCACCAGTCAGCGGATGCTGCCCATCGCCAAGTGGAGCAACACCGTGATAGACGAAGCGAGCGGGGCCGCCCCACACCACGATGTCACCACTTTCGAGGCGCAGGCGGCGCACCGGATCGGCGCGGCGTTTGCCGCCCCACAGGAATATGGCAGACAGGCCGAGCGAAACGGAGACGATCGGTGCCCATACATCATTCTCGTCGCGGTCCTGATGTAGGCTGAGTTTGGCGCCCGGGATGTACCGATTGATCAGGCAAGCATCGGGATGATAGTTAGTGAAACCGGCCTCAGCAGCGGCGCGTGCAGCAATGTCGAGGAACGGTTCGGGCATCGCGGGCCAGGGAACTCCAGTGTGGGGATCCTCCGGATCATAGCGGTAGCCGCTCCGGTCGGATACCCAACCGACACTACCGCAGTTGGTCATCCCGACAGACATTGTGTACCCGCCGGGCGTAACCAGGTGGCGAAACGGCGCGGCCTGCGCAATCCGCGCCACTTCGTGAACCAGCAGAGGTCCTTCGACTGCGGCGAAGCCGTGCAGCAGCATGGCACCTTCTTGGAGGCGCTCATGCGAGGACGACAACGGATCCTTGTCGAAAAGAGGCATCGGCGCGTTCCTTAATAGCTCCGCTGAACCTTCACATTGAGATTTCACCATAGTCGGCATACGTTCCACTCCGAAATCACTGCGTGGGATTCTGAAGGCCGGAATTCGCCTGCCGTCAATGTCCGTGAATTGGCAGAATGGTAAAGTCCGAAAAGAATTTGTTCATCCTCGCGCGCCACGATGGCGAAACAACGTACGCACCTCATCAAATGCGGCATATTGGGGAATAAACTGGATTGAACGTAACAGCTATCGGTGCGCCGACTCGACCGTGGTATCGCGTGCTCAACCGGCGGCAGTGGAATACGCTGATCGTCGCAAATCTCGGCTGGCTGTTCGATGGATACGAGACGTACGCGCTGATACTCACCGTTGGTCTCACCTTTCAACAGCTCTTGCCGGCGGAGAGCCATGCGCGAATTCCCTTTTACGCGGGTTTAACGATTGCCGTCACATTGTTGGGCTGGGGAGTCGGTGGAATCGGCGGCGGGATTCTGGCCGACTACATTGGCCGTAAGCGGACATTGATCTACTCGATACTCGGGTACTCTTTGGTCACCGGATGCACGGCTCTAGCCTGGGATTCGACTTCATTCGTGGCTTTGCGCTTCATCGTCGGTCTTGCGCTCGGCGCCGAGTGGGGAACAGGTACCTCGATAGTAGCGGAGATGTGGCCTGCCCAACATCGCGGAAAGGGCGCCGGATTGATGCAGTGCGGGCTGGGTATCGGGTTCTTCTGCGCTTCAGCTGTGTGGTTTTTCATCAGTGGGCTGGGGCCTTCGGCATGGCGCTGGATGTACGTGATCGGAATCCTGCCGGCACTCGCCACTTGGTGGATCCGGCGTGGACTTGTGGAGTCAGATAAGTGGACAGAGTCCGATCGGCGGCGGCGCGAGGCGATCGCTGCCGAAACCCGAGGCGAGCGGCTCGACGAAGCTGACCGGCAACTCGCCCAGTTTACTCTGCTCGATCTGTTTGCGAATTCTCGAACGCGGCAGTTGACCATTGTCGCGTTCCTGATGTCGACCACGACAACACTGGCATGGTGGGGCATCTCGACCTGGGTGCCGGCATACGTCTCTTCACTCGCGATGATGCAAGGCCTGCCGGGAGCGCGATGGGCGAGTCTTGCGGGTATGTGCTACAACCTCGGTGCGATATGCGGATACATTGGGCTCGGCTTCTGCGCGGATAAATGGGGCCGGAAGCCCGTGACGATTGCATGGTTTGCGCTGGCTCTTCTCTTCACCCCCGTCCTTTTTCTATGGACGCATGACTTGTCGCTGCTCCTCGTCGTCTGCGGCATCAATGCGGTGTTTTCGCTGGGGCAGTACACGTGGTGCCCGACGTGGCTGCCGGAAGTCTATCCAACTCGAATACGCGCAACTGCAGTCGGGTTCTGCTTCAATGCTCCGCGTTTCATCGCATTCCTGGGACCGCTCGCCGCCGGGACACTCATCACGTACTTCGGTGGGTACGGCAGGGCAGCCGTTGTCGTGAGCATGATCTATATCCTTGGGATCGTCGCCGCTTGCTTCTTTCCGGAAACTCGCGGCAAAACATTACCAGACTAGTGCCGTCGCGCGAGAGTCCGATTGGCAACTTGCAAGGAAGAGGCAAGCCGCTCAGTCTTCGGACCCCACGGTAGGATCTCCACCGCGCGCGACGATTCGCATAGATCTTCGCTATTAACTCCTTCTTGCGCCTACCTAGTCTACCGGCCGCGCCGCGGGGGGCTTCGGCGGGTCCGGTATCGCGAACGCCACGAGTTGGGTAGCCGTCCGTGTTTGGACATTGCCTTCGACCGCGACCACGACGTACTGCTTGCCTTTGTGCATATACGTCATGGGTACGCCCGTTGGCGGGCCCGGCTGCGTCTGCGTCTCCCAGATGAGCGCGCCCGTTTTCTTGTCGTAGGCGCGGAACGCGGGCTCGGTTTCGTAGCCTGACCCCGCAAACAGCAGCGTCTTGGTCACCATAAGGAGCGGTGCGCGCCCGACACTTCCGGTGGGCGGAAGCGTCACGCCTTTCAGCAGCGGGTGATTTTTCACCCACTCCGGCGTGCCACCGTTCGGGATCTGCCAGCGCCTATCGCCCGTATTGAGATTGATGGCGGTGATCCGGGTCCATGGCGGTTTGACGATCGGCAATCGCTGAATGTTTGGCGCCGCGCTGGACGCGCCGATCATCTCGATGTCGGTCTGGCCCGGCTTGGGTCTTTCCAACGCGTACACCGCGGTGTCGGGCCGCGTGGCGGACCCGATGTACAAGAACCCGGTCTCGGGGTCAAACGCACCGCCTTCCCAGTCGATACCGCCCGAACCCGGGAAAGTAAAGGTGCCTTTGGTGCCTTTCGCCGGATCGACGACGGATGGAGGCGTGTACATCGGCCCCAATCGAAAACCCTTTATCGCATCGAGCGCCATTTGCTTGATCTGCGGCGTGAAGTCGATGAGATCGCTCTCGCTCAACCCCTGTCTGTCCACCGCCGCCGGCTTGGTCGGAAATGGCTGCGTCGGCGAGGTTTTCTCACCTGGCGCGTCGCTCTGCGGAACCGGCCGTTCTTCGATCGGCCAGACCGGCTGGCCGTTGGTCCGATCGAAGACAAAGGCGAACGACTGCTTCGTCAACTGAACAACCGCCTTGATCGGTTTGCCGTTAACGGTGATGTCTGCCAGGATCGGGGCGGTCGGCATGTCGTAGTCCCAGATGTCGTGATGAGTCAGCTGGTAGTGCCAGATGCGTTTGCCGGTCTTAATGTCGAGGCACACGATCGAGGACGAAAACAGGTTGTTCCCCGGACGCTGTCCGCCATACTGGTCGCCCGTCGCGCCTTCTACGGGTATATACGCATACCCAAGCTGTTCATCGACCGTAAAGGGAGCCCAGGCTCCAGTGTGCCCCGTGTAGATGTTGGACCCATTCAGCCACGTGTCTTCGCCGAACTCGCCCTTGCGTGGAACGGTATGGAAGCTCCACAGCTTCTTGCCGGTCCGAACGTCGAAGGCCATTAGGTCTGCCTTCGGGAACTTCATCGATTTCGGATTGCGCGCGTTTTCGAGCGCGGTTGGGATGAGGGCGACGTTGCCGAACACCAAAGGCGGCGACGTGTTCATCAAGTGGCCGATGGACGGATTGAAGTTCGCGTCCTTCTCAACCTGCTCGGTGAGATCGACGATACCCTTATTGCCGAACGCGACATCCGGGTGTCCCGTTTTGGCGTCGAGCGCGATAAGCTCGTAACCTGGTGTGACCGTCAGGATCTTGGCCTGACGGCCGTCGGTCCAGTACGCCACGCCGCGGTTATTCTTGCGGACGCCAACTAAGCGGTCTGTCGGTTCTGCGTACCGATACACCCATAGCGTCTCGCCCGTGCCGGGATCGGCCGCGACGACTGCCCGCCGATCGCCGGCGGTGAAGTACAGGACGCCGTCAACCATCAAGGGTGTGTTTTCATTTTTGATTTCCAGGCCGCTGCCATAATTGTCACCCTTCCATGTCCACACAACCTTGAGGTTCTTGACGTTCCCGGCATTGATTTGATCCAGCGGCGAGTACCTCGTGTTGCCGCCGTCGCCACCGATCCGGCGCCATTCGCCATTCGCCGGAGCGCCTTGCTGGCCAGCTGCGCCTCCAACCCAAAGCAACGTGGCGGCGACAACCACAGCCGGCCTCAATCGAAATAGTTTTCCCGACATATGTTTTCTCCTTCGTTCGACATTCATCGTTACAGACTCGAAGGCTACTGGCCGGCATCAGCAGGTTTGCTCGGTATTCCTTCGACTGCGCCTCGCTCTTGAGCGGAGTAATCTTACCAGGATCAATGCGAACCATGAAGTAGTAGCTGTGATCGTCGATTTTCCCGAGCAATCGATGGACAGGTACGTATCGTTGCCGTAACCGCTTATGCCTTCCCGCACGATCGAGAGAAGCTCCTGCAGCACGGATTTTGTGAGCACACAACAAAACCAATTTTGGATTTTGACGCATTCCTGCGGGTGATCTCTGAGCGTCTGCCCTCAACGTCGAGCTTATCCGGAAGTGCTAAGACTTTCGGGTAATTGAAATCATGTGACAAGGGGCATAACGTTCACACCACACCCCACCTCCTTGGGTGGAGTGTGGTGCTTGCGCCAGGCGGCCAAGAGGTTCTGACCGCCGGTGCACAATCCTTTATGCAGCTCAAATGGTTTCTTTCGATGCAACTGATCGTGATTGGTCTTCTAATGTTGGGCGTCGTGGGACTTGTCCTTTTCACCGCGGGTGGTTTCGGTCGGAGAAGCTGACTCATGAAATCGAGTGTATGACGATCGTCTACCACCGCATGCGCAATACGGGCATGACCAATTTTCTTGAAAACGCTGGCCTCGTCTGTACCGCTGACTTCTGGGTCAAGTGAAGCGCGACAGGGAACGCCTCCCGCCGCGCGGTTCTTGCGCGTCCGGTATCGAAGCCGACGCTGGTAGTCCAGAACCGTTTTGACCATTTTCAGATACAGCCGCGGCTTCGATCCCCTGAGGCAGTCGATACGCAGGTTCGGTTTGTATTCTTTTATTGATCTACAATCTTGAACTTTTGAATCTTCTTGCCACGGTTTTCGGCGACATAGATGTTGCCCTTGGAGTCCACGGCGATACCGTGAGGCTGGTCGAATTCACCGGGGAAGTGTCCGGCGCGGCCGAAACTCGATAGGATCTTGCCGCTCTGACGATCAATGATTTCGATTTGCGAATTGTTCTGGTTGATCACATAGATGAGTCTCTGGTTCGAATCGGGAGAGAAGTCGAGCGCCACGGCCGAGCCGCCAGTCTCTGTACGTTTGCCGTCGGGTGGTGTGGTGTATGGTTTCCAGGGGACTTCGATATTCTTTTTGAAGTTACCCATCTTGTCGTATACCTGTATCCGGCTTTGCTGCCTGTTGCAAACATAGACCAACCCGTCGTTCGCCACTGTCATGCAGTGCACGGTCTCCATGCCCTCCGGCTGCCACTGCCGTAAGAATTTGCCATCACGATCCGTCACCGCGATGCGGCGGTTACCGCCTGTACCTTCGCCATCGGAAACATACACGTCTCCGTTTTGACGATCGACGAAGATGCTGGACGGCATGAAGAATTGCGCCGCGCTGGAATTGAGGGGTTTACCCTTGACGGTGCCATCCGAGGAATCGAACACGCCCTTTTTGCCGATCTGAAGTAGGAGCTTGCTTCCGTCGTGCGAATATTTCTGCACCATTCCGGACGGAGCGCTGGCTATCCAAATGTTGTTGTCCTTATCGAAGTGACAGCTGTGGAGGCGTGTTTCGAGAAGCTTGGGATCGCCCCAAGATTTGACCACGTTGCCCGCGGGATCAATCTCGATAATGAACGGAGCCATATGCCCAGCATTCAAGTCGACATCCAGCACGTCTTGCCGATTGAGAATGAACACGTGGTCCTGGCGATCCACGCAGACTCCGCCCAACCCTCCAAGCACCCATCGGTCAGGCATTGGCTTCGGCCAGGACAGATCGACTTCGTACTTCGGCGCTCCACCCTGCGCGTGCGACAAAGGCGGAAAAAGGATCGCTGTGACGACCGCAAATATCACGCATGTCCTGATCAGCATGCTTGTTGTTCTCGTTGTTATCTTCATAATGATGTCTCTACTTCTTGATGTATTTCTTTAGCGCCATGCCACCTGTAAGCGATCCATACACGTTGCCCTTGACGTCGGCCGCAACGCCCTCCTGCGATCCCTCGGGGTCGGGATCGGGGATGAACGCTGTGACCTTGCCGTCCTTCGCGCTACCGATCGCGATGCCTTTCCGAAACCCTGGGTTGATCTTCGCGTCCGACTGATGATCGGCCAGGTAGAGAGTGTCGTTCCTGTCGATAAACAGCCCGCTGGGCCGTCCGAACTGCTTCCACTCTTCGAGAAATTTTCCATCCTGATCGAAGATCTGGATCCGGCTGTTCCCGCGGTCACCAACGAACAGCCGTCCGCGCGAATCCATGGCCAGGGCGTGCGGTGTGTCGAACTCGCCTGGACCGGCACCCTTTTTCCCCCACGTTTTGATGAATTTGCCATCCTTGGAAAACTTCAGAACACGGGCGTTCGAATTTCCTCCGTGGCCGTCCGCGATGAAGATATCGCCATTCGGCGCGACCAGGACAGCAGACGGCTGATTGAACGTCTCCGGGCTATCCCCGGCGATTCCAGCCTTGCCAAGCGTCATCAGGACCTTGCCATCCGGACTGAACTTGAAAACCTGGTGACCCTTTCCATTTCTGTTGGGATCCTTCCCGTCGGGTCCTTCTCCGTCCGTCACCCAGACGTTTCCTTCCCGGTCCACATGTATCCCATGCGGCCGAACGAACATCCCCGCACCAAAGCTCTTGACGAGCGTTCCCGACGTATCAAACTTCAGAATCGGCGCCACGTTCGAGCCGACGCAATTTTGTGCGCCACATCTCTCAAAGACCCAGACGCTGCTCCCGTCGCGGTCAATCGTGATCCCCGCCGTGGATCCTATCTTCCTACCTTCCGGAAGCTTGAAGTAGTTGTCGACGGTTTGATAGACGTTGTGCTGGGAGTAGACAACCTGGGACAGCACGATCACCGCACCGCAGACTGCAAACGTGAATCTGACTCGGCGTGCAGAAGACATGGCAACCCTCCTCATTTGAGCGTCGCGCCCGGAAATCGGCGTTGAACCAACTATGGAAACTGTAATGGCGTCGCCGCGATAATAGCCTGTCTTAATCGGAGGCAACAATGAGAAAACTCGTAACGATCATCACGTGTGTCGTGAGCTTGGTTGGAGGCGCAAGGGCGCAGACTGCGTCGAAAATTCATACCTTGAAAGCATCACCGCAAACAGTACATCGAGGTTTCTTCGATGCGTCGTTAAAACCGGTACTGACGGTCAACTCCGGTGACATCGTGAAGTTGGAAACCGCCACCGGCAACCCGCGTTATTTCGAGCAGCTCGGTGTGCCGAAGGAAAAGATCCCGGCAGAACTGTATGAGGTATACGAGGGCGTTGAGAACGCGGGCCGGGGGGATCACACGTTGAACGGACCGATCTACATAAACGGAGCGCAACCGGGCGACATGCTCGAGATCCGCATTCGTTCGATCGATGTGAGACTTCCGATTGCGGGACAGGGTTTTGTTCCGAATCGTGGTTTGTTGCCGGAAGATTTCCCCAAAGGGAAAGACCGAGTTCTTTGGCTGGATCTGAGGAAGAAAACGGCCGAGTATGCTCCTGATGTGGTTGTTCCACTGAAACCATTTTGGGGTGTGATTGCGGTAGCGCCGCCGGCGGCGATGGGCCGCGTCCCAAGCGGTCCGCCGAATGTCTTTGGCGGAAACATGGACAACCGCGACCTTGTCGGAGGAACAACACTTTACCTGCCGGTGTTTGTTCCGGGCGCATTGTTGTCGATCGGCGACGGTCACGCTGCACAAGGATATGGTGAAGTGTGCCTGTCTGCGATCGAGACATCACTGAAAGGTGAGATACAGGTCGTAGTGCATAAGAACAAAATGCTAAAACAGCCTCGTGCCGAGACTCCAACGCACTTCATGACGATGGGGTTGAACGCGGATTTAGATGAAGCGGCAAAAATCGCAACACGCGAAATGCTGGATTGGCTCGTCGAGATGAAAGGCTTAAACCGTGATGACGCCTACATGCTTGCAAG
>QHXA01000065.1:0-963 GCA_003222755.1 Acidobacteriota bacterium | reverse complement strand
GTCGTATCGGCCGGCTTCGGGAAAATCCAATATCTGCGGTATTGCTGCATTCTGGCGCGCGACAATCCGGCCATTGACCATCCAGTTCACCTCTGCGTCGGAGCCGCGGATTTCAAGACGAGCTTTGGGCGCTTCTTTGCCGGGCGGCCGGCGTATGACCGCGCCATCATTTAAACCAGTGATGGAAATCGCGTCATCGGTGTGGTGTGCGGAGGCACAATCTGCAGACCATTTGGGCGGCAGAGATTTTCGACGCAATCCCGGATCGAGCCACGGTTCCAGCACCGCAGGCCATCGTGCGGCTTCGATGCGCTCCGTCGGACGGCGGGCGCATTCTGGTGCAACACGCTGATGCGTGATGCGATCGACGAAATAGCTATATGTCGGCGATCCGCTTCTGAAGCGATCCGGAAACGTCGGCGGCGCTGCGCCGTCCAGCAGCCATGCAGTGCGCTGGACGGGACACACACTCTGATCCATGCCGGCGGCGCGGGTACCAACAGGCCAGCAGATGACCTCCTGGGTAACGGTTGCGGGCCTGGATCTGCCGTCCGGATGGAACGCCGAATCCGGGCTTCTTCGCGGCCACATTGGCTCCGAAGAAGCCCGGATTCGGCGTTCCATCCGGACGGCCGACCCACACTCCAATTGTGTATCGATCGCTCACACCGGCAGCCCACGCATCACGGAAACCAAAACTGGTGCCCGTCTTCCACGCAAAGCCGCGATATGGTCCCCGGCCCTCCACGACGCGGCCCACCGGTCCGCCCGTCTCGAGAATGTCGCGTACCATGAAAGCTGCGCCTTCGCTCATCATGCGGCGCTCCTGCAGCGGCGCATCTGGAAGAAATCGAGGTGTTGCGGACAGGCCTTTCCGCGCGAGCGCAGAATATGCGCCCACTAGATCCTCAAGGGTCGTGCCGGCTCCGCCAAGAATGACGCTTAGATTCGGCTCAGCGCCTT
>QHXA01000730.1:5907-6104 GCA_003222755.1 Acidobacteriota bacterium | reverse complement strand
ATCTCGAGATGGTGATGAACTGGTGGCGCGAAGTGCTTTACGCGGGTCATTTTGAGCTCGCGCCCAAATACCAGGCCGAGAACTACATCCAGCACAATCCCAACGCGAATACCGGCCGCGCCGGTTTCATCGAGTTCTTCACGAAGCTCGGCCGTAAACCGATGAACCCGATTCCCAAAACGATGCCTGCGGACCAG
>QHXA01000730.1:2432-5900 GCA_003222755.1 Acidobacteriota bacterium | reverse complement strand
CAAAGGAGACTTCGTCTGGCTCATCTTCGAACACGAAGACAAAGATCCCCGCAACCCTGCCAACACGTATCACTACAATTCCTTCGATGTCCTCCGCATCGAGAACGGAAAAGTCCAGGAACACTGGGATAGCGCGCAAAAGATGGCCGGAACCGGCGCTGTGAAAACCGGCGTCTCGCCCAGGCCCCTCATGCAGTGGAACACGGGCAAGCTTTCCAAGGAAGAAGAGAAAACCCTCGCGATGGCCACCGAGGAGTTGAAGGACATGCTGCAATACGGCCACCTGGAGCTGGCCGACAAGACGATGGACCCTGGCTACATCCAGCACAATCCCAACGTGCCCCAGGGCCGCGAGGGCTTCAAGCAGTTCATGAGCCGCGTTCCCGGCCGCACCCCGCGCGAAATCAAGACGGAGTGGGTGAACGCTCCGGTTCTGACGCTGATCAACGGCCCGTACTCATTCATGATGTGGGAGCGCACCGCCAAAGATCCGGACGATCCAAACCGCGAATACAAGTGGAACCATTTCGATGTCGTCCGAATTGAGAACAATTTGATCAAGGAGCACTGGGACGAGGCGCGCATCAATCCTGCCGCCCCCGCCGCGGGAAGATAACGAGCCCGCCGCACGCCGGAGGCGTGCAGGTAAATTAGCCGGGGGTTAAGCGAGCGGAAGCGAGCGCAACCCCCGGTTCTTTGAAACCAAGAACGTCCGCACCCCAACGGGGTGCGAGGAATCCTCGCACTCTTTCCAGGGTGCGCCTGTCTTTGGTTTCATGCAACCGGGGGTTGCGCTGGCCGAAGTTTGGCTGACACGCCTCCGGCGTGCGCAAAGTGCCAAACTCCAGCGGGCGGTCATAGACGGCCCCTACAGTCGGATCGTCCTGAATTCCACCAGGTTCAGAGTGAATCGTTGTGAAGCGAAGAGTCCCCTTTCTTTTCTTGAGGCTGCGCGCTATCGCGCTTGCGCTTCGCGCGCCAAGGAGGGGAATTCCGGCTCGAGGCGAGCAAGATTACGGCTGCGATTGCAACAGCCGGGACTTCTCCGCCTCGTGCTCCGGCTTCCTTGCCTGTGACGCAGGGTCGATCGCGACGTGCCACCTTTGCAGCCAGAGAAACAGGATCATCAGGCCCCACAGTTCGTATCCAACGTTAAGACGCCTTTCCATATGTGCGGTGATCAGATCGCGAACGCCGTCCCAGCGGAACAGGCCGGTGCGCTCCACTGCGGCGGGGTTCAGAACATCGAGCAAAAGCGGGCGCAGGGGCCCGCGCAGCCATTCGTGGGCGGGAATGTCGAAGCCTTCCTTCTTATGGTGCAGCACGCAGTCCGGGAGGCGCCCGGCCATCAAGCGGCGCAGGAGATACTTTTGCGTGAAGCCGCGAATCTTCAGATCATGTGGAAGAGAAGCGGCGAACTCCACGATCCGATGATCCAGGAACGGCGGCCGCACTTCGAGTGAGTGGGCCATGCTCAGCCGATCCACCTTGGCGAGAATGTTATCGGGCAGGTAATACAGCTGATCAAACCGCAAAAACCGGCAGGTCCTGCTCCCAGGCGCACAGGTGGAGTCAAACCGAGCCAGCAGGTCTCGCATCGGACCAGGATCGGCGGCTTGGAAAATCCGGCGCTTTTGATCATCACTGAAGGCGCCATTCCAGAAGACGTGCGCGTGAGACGGGGGCAAGCGCGAGCCTTCGATGAAACGCTTCGCTTTGTACTCGAAGCTGATTTTTTCATCTGAAACCGGCCAGAAGCGGAGCGCGTCTTCCGCCGACCGGCGCATCCATCGCGGCACAAATCGGAGCCGGCCGGCAATGTGATCGGCGGCATACGTGAGATAGCCGCCGAACAGTTCATCGGAGCCCTCGCCGCTCAACACGACTGTCGCATAGCGTCGTGTCATTTGCGAAAGAAACCAGAGAGGCAGCGCGCCCGCGTCTGCGCCGGGCTCGTCATGGTGATACGCCATCTGCTCAATCGTGCCGGCCAGGTCGAGGGCTGGATTGAGATCGAGTTCGTGATGATCGGTTCCGTAGCGGGCCGCCACCTCGCGGAAGAACCGGCTTTCATCGCAGCTCTTGCCGGCAAATGAAATCGAGAATGTGGAAACGCGGGAAGATGATGCGGCTGTGGCGTAGTGCAATATGGCGGAAGAATCGAGGCCGCCGCTGAGCCAGATGCCTAGCGGCACGTCGGCCGCGAGCTGCTCGCGGACGGTGTCCCGCAACAGCGCGTCAAGCTGTTCGGTCGCGGCGCTCTCACTCATGGCCGTTTCCTTGAACGGAGGCAAACGCCAGTAGGCAGCAGTACGCACGGCGCCGTTGCGCCATTCAAGCCAATGGCCGGGCTCGAGCTTGCGCACGCCGGACATCATCGTCGCTGGTCCGGGCACGTAGTTCAGGCTGAGATAACAATTGAGGGCGTCCAGATCCACGCGGCGTTCCAGTTCGCTGTGGACCAGGATGCCCTTCACCTCAGACGCGAAGCAGATGTTGCTACGGTGCTGCCAAAGATAGAGCGGCTTGATCCCGACCCGATCGCGCGCCAGCACCAGCCGGCGATCCGGTTCACTCCACAGAGCGATGGCAAACATGCCGCGAAACCGCGCAAAACAATCCGTGTCCCACTCGCGAAAGGCGTGGAGTACCACTTCCGTGTCGCAAGCCGTTCGAAAGTGATAGCCGCGCGCGTCAAGCTCGGTGCGCAATTGCTTGTGATTGTGAATCTCGCCGTTCAAAACCACGACCAGCGTTCCGTCTTCGCTGGCCATCGGCTGCCTGCCGGCCTCAAGGTCGATGACCCGCAGCCGGACACAGCCCAGCGCTACGTTCGCGGTGGTATATACGCCTTGTTGATCAGGTCCCCGATGGGCAAGTTGGCTTAGCGCGTCGGTCAAGCGACCGACTGGAAAACCGTTTTCATAACGGGTGTAGCCCACAATTCCGCACACAGCCTTCCTCCTGCGTTGTTTCGGTCAACGAACGTGAGAAAAAGGAAACCGCGTGCAGCCGATCAGCAGCGCCGGACGCAGGCAAGCTCAAGCAGCTCCGAATCGGAGCGCGAGAGGATCCCGTATAGCGAGGCGAGGAAATGCACGATCAGAAGGATGCAAGGCGCCGCGATCACTATGCCCAGAATTGCGAGCACGGGCCGGACGAGCGCTTTGCCGATCCCTACCGCAATGGGAGTTGGAGTGGTCGGTGTGACGAAATCAATCAGGAACGCGAGTACGGCGAGTATCGCTGCAGCCGTGCGAAGCCATCCCGCAAATTGACCTCGCCGGAGCGATTGCCGACTCGGCACGAATATAAATCTGCAGAACTCTCCGTAGCTCCGCAAGTGAACCCCTCTCAACGGACGCGCAATTCCTCGCCCCGCGATCCATTAACGCCGCTCGGCCGCGGGACACATTTTTTAAAGGACGATTGTCGCGAATATTAGCACAGATGAGGATTGTGGCAAGA
>QHXA01000730.1:329-2416 GCA_003222755.1 Acidobacteriota bacterium | reverse complement strand
GCAACGCTTCAGGCTGATTTCCGCTCGCTCTGGATCAGCTCCAATTGAAAGCCAAAATATCGGCTGGTTGTGCCATCAAGGAACCGAACGTCATACCGGTGAACAAAATCGTGCTCACGTTCGAGGACGTGAATCACGACTCCCTGACGGCCACTGTTCGGATCTGGGCCGACCACTCGGATTTGATCTCCCTCCTGGTAACGCGGCGCGGCCCGATGGGAATCGGATCTGTTCCCGAGCTGAACGATCTTTTCATCAGCGAGCGGTTTCCAGAACGTCGGGAGATTCGGGTGGTTCGGACAGTCTGGAAACTGTTTACCTTCGGGAACGACTACTTCTTTGCCACAGCAAAGATTCTTATAAAACCCAAATTTTTCGTTCGTGTCGCCATTCTTCGGCATAGTTTGCCTTTCCGAGCTTCTGGAGTCCGCGTTAACGACCACCTCGCTCACGGCGAGACGCGCCCAGAAAGTGAATTGGTCTATGGAAGGCCGTCCACCTCCTGTAAGGCCACTCCGATGTTCGAATGCAGTCCAGACGTCCCAGACCTGCCGTATATGTACGTCGGATTTGATGACTCAACGTGTCGGCGGGGACTCTGTTTCAGAACGGATGTCCCTTCGCCAGTTCCTCGCAGGCATTTCGCCGATCCGTCTCGTTGTTCTACTTTCGTTTCTCCCGCGTAAGTACGATGGCAAACACATCCGCAATATCGCGGCCATTTGAAGCAGTTGCCTGATTTCAAGAACTTAGTAATGGAAGCTCTGATGGCTCAGGGGAAAATGAGTGTGCGCCGCGGGAAAAATTGGTTGTGAGGTGCCACTGTAGGGTGCGATCGGACTATTTCAGCCGCGTAGCGGTCCCTCGGATGAGAATTGGGAATTGAGAATTGACGAATTGATCGGATCAATTCGTCAATTCTCAATTCCCAATTCTCATCCGAGGGACGACGCTACGCGGCTGTACGGGTCCACACGGGAAGGCCACGCGAGTACACCCTTGGCGGTAGCTGCGCCGCTGTTTCGAACTTTAGTGCTATTACCCCCCTACTCCTGGCCAGTTGTTTAGCGCACGGCACGCCTCTACATTTCTCGGGCGGCAGTAGCTCCCTTCTGCCGCAGCTGCAGCACGCGGGCCAATGACGGCCGCCCCACAAGCAGGAGGCTTGGTAAATGAGACCGACTCAACCACACAATCGCTCCATCACAACCTCTTTAACAGTAGCCACGCTGTGGCTACTCATTTACCTCGGGGCCCTGATGTGTTCAGGCCTCGCGGCGCCGCTGCTGCAAAAGCCGGATAAGGTCACGCTGATCGTCAAGATGGCGAAAGGCGTGACCCTGGCTCAGGCGCAGGCCATTGTGCGCGGCCATGGCGGCACACCCAAGGCATCGGTTTCCAAACTGGACCTGCAGATCATCGAAGTGCCGGCTCTGGCGGCCGAAGCGATTGCGAAAGAGCTCAAAGGCGACGCCCAGATCCTGCGAGTCGAACAGGATCACACACGCCGATGGCAAGGTACGCCCTCCGACACGCAGTATTCCAACCAGTGGGCGCTGCCCAAGATCGCATGGGATCAAGTCTACGGCACAGCCAACCCGCGATACTTTACGAAAGTCGCAATCCTAGATACCGGCGTTGACGCAACGCATCCGGACTTGAACACTGTCATCGTTCCGGGATATTCCATTTTCGACGCCTCAAACGGAATGACCGACGAAAACGGCCACGGCACCTGGCTGGCCGGCATCGTCGCCGCGCGCACCGATAACCTGCAGGGAATCGCCGGTGTCGGCTATGACCACGTGCAGGTCATGCCTGTCAAGGTTCTCAGCGCCGATGGTCTCGGGCAAGACAGCGACATCATTCAAGGCGTGATGTGGGCCACCGACAACGGCGCGTCCGTCATCTTAATGGCCTTCAGCAACCCCGGTTTCAGTGACGCTCTCCAAGATGCGATCGACTATGCCTGGGCGCACAACATTGTCCTCGTTGCCGCCGTGGGCAACGACGGCAGCAATATCGCGACATTTCCCGCTGGAGACCGCGGTGTCGTTGGTGTTTCCGGTACGGATCAAAATGACGCC
>QHXA01000730.1:0-233 GCA_003222755.1 Acidobacteriota bacterium | reverse complement strand
GCCGCCATCGTCGCGGGCACGGCAGCCTTGATGCGCGCTGTTGATCCGTCATTGTCGAATGGTGTCATCGTGGGCCGCATCGCACGCAATGCGGATCCGGCGGGGACTCAAGAACAGACGGGTAATGGCCGCATTAACATGCCGCGCGCTCTAGCGGATACGTCCGTGCAGGAACTGCAACCGGCGGGTGCGGCGCCGGTCGGTAGTGGAGGGCCTTTTGTAGGACCGTATCG
>QHXA01000064.1:13185-16654 GCA_003222755.1 Acidobacteriota bacterium | reverse complement strand
CGCCGTCGGCGCCGTTCCAGACGCAGATCGTGACGGAGCGTCTGAACGCTCCGTGGTCGATCGCGTTTCTGCCGGACGGCGCCTTTCTCGTGACGGAGAACGGAGGCACGATGCGCATCGTGAAGGCCGACGGGACCGTATCGGATCCCATCGAGGGAATGCCTGGCGTAAGGTCGGTGGGCGCGGAGGGATTGCACGAAGTGGTGCTCGACCCGGACTTCGCTCGAACTCGGATGATCTATTTCACGTATCTCGCGCCGCCCGTGGGTGAGCCCGCTGGGGCATGGCCGCTCGAAAATCTCTACGAGAAGGTGTGGGCCGCGCCGCTGGCGGAGCGGCGAACGATGAAGATCGGGCGGGAACGCGTTGCCCGTGCCCGCTTGAGTAACGACGCGAGACGGTTGGAGAATGTCGAGGTGATTGGCGATGGAGTCGGGGAACGGCGGATGGTCGTTGCTTCCGATGGCAGTCTCTTCATTTCAGGAGCCGACCGGTTTTGGCTGTACGAGTCGAAACTGGATGGCATGGAGCATCCGTTTCTCGACAATCCCGACGAACGGCGCAACTTCACGGGACGCGTGATGCACATCAATCGCGACGGTTCGATTCCACGCAACAATCCGTGGCTCAGCCGCTCGACGGTGTTTGCCGAGACTTGGGCGCACGGATTCAAGGATCCCGAGGGACTGGCCATCCATCCACAGACTGGCGAGTTGTGGCTCCTGGACCACGGTCCGCAAGGTGGTGATGAGATCAACATCGTACGGCCGGGCCGGGACTATGGGTGGCCGAATGTGAGCTACGGCAAGCAATACGATGCGCGACAGGCCGATGGGCGCAAGAGCGTCCATGTGGGAACAGGGCTGACGTCGATGGAAGGTGTCGAAGAGCCGCGCTACTTGCCTTCTGAAATCCCGATAATCTCGCCGCACGACTGCGTACCAACGGATTCGGTTGATCGTGATGCCTACGACGCTAGCCGACATGAGGACAAGGAGCACAAAGACGATTTGGCCAATTCGCCCCTCGAACGCCAGCCATACGAAATCCCAGAAAGGTTCCGCATCCACACAATGTAGACACTGTGCGATCTATTTGGTTCCAGCAAGCCAGCTGAGTTTCGGGTTTTCCGTTGTAGGAGCACGCGCCTCGCGCTGAGCTACTTCGCGTTCTGCGCTTCGATACTCGAGGTGTAGCCTTTCGCGAGCCAGACCTTCCAGCGCTCGATCGCCTCAGCGCTGCCGTTGCAACCGCCGTCTGCCGGACTGATGAAGTTGCCGTTGGCGAGCCTCACCCATCCGATGCCGCCGCCCGGGCGCCCATCCTTCAACGGGCAGTATTGGACCGTGATCGTACTATCGGGCTCGAATGTGAATCCCGTGATACCGCGTTGGAGCAACTGTGTCGGCGACGAACCTTCGAAGCTCCAAAGTGTTTCGCTACCGTCCTTGTTCTTGACGTTCAGGTAGAGCCATGAATGCGGGTTGTTGAATGCCCAGCGCACGACCTTACCGGTCATGACCTTCTCAACGCTTTTGTCGAACATGGCGAACGAATGGTGCGCGGTGGCGACGGACGCCGTCAGCAGCAATGCGATCAAGATGGCCGGCAACAAATTGAAGATCATTTTCATCTTCCTACTCCTTCTTAGTCGGCAGCGTAGTGTTGTAGATCGGATCGCGAGATTGGCCCGGCAGGTCCGGGAAGAGCGTCGTGCCCCGTGGATCCCTGAACCCTTCCTCGCCTGGCAGCTTCGATGTCGTCGTGCCGTTTTGGAAAAAGTCGTTACTGCTCGTCTCGCATTCCCAGTGTTGCACGCGATGGCCGGCCGCTTCGAGTTCCTTCGCGCGACGAAACGCGTAGACGGCACTGACGGGTTTTACGAACGCGTGCTTGTCGTAGAACGTGACTTGCACCTCGATCCGGTCGATGCCGCCCGGGTACTGCTTCAGCTCCCATCTTTCGACCGACTCGAATTGATTGCTCGTCATCGGCGACCAACGCGTGAAGTCGGCCGGCAGTAGATACTTCGTGTGCGTGACGAGCTTGTCGCCGTCCCAAAAACCAATCGTGTCGCCGTACCAGGAATGCGTGCCGTACACGTTCTTATGCTCCTGACCGATATAGACGCGTCGTATCCCGGGCCCGTAATCGTTGATCATGTACGACTCCTGCGGCAGATTGATGAACTCATGCGAATAGGGCTCGAGCAGCCACCGCGGATAGCCCGGCGGCTCGCAATGGGTCAGGCGATCGTATTGGACCTCGCCAAGTTCCTGCTGCTGGCGCCAGCGCTCCTTGTAGGCGGCTTCGTATGGCGGCGTCAGCACGCCTTCGCGAACCTTGCCCTTGAATCCAGATCCAGGCGGGTCGATGAACATATCCATGTGGGTATTGCCCGCGGTCACCCACAAACCGTCCCAACGCGGCACGGAGTTGATCGTGTGCTTCGTACCGCCCTTTGCTTGCTCGAAGAGATAGTTGTAGTGTTCGTCGGACGTCGCGAATACTTTCGGCGGAGACACGACAGTGAGCGGCGGCCCGTACCCACCTCCGAACGCTCCGGGCTGCGCTAATGCAATCGACGGTACGGCGCCGAGCGCGAATATTACGACGGCGACCCAGCTCAGGCTTTTGTTGAAATTCATCACGGACTCCCAAGATACGGCTGTTGATCGCTTCGGGGTCAGACCCTTGCTTTACCAGTTCTTTGGGTCTGACCCCGAATTTTCAAACTGCATGCACGGGTGCTAGGGACATATGTTAAGAGATCGCCCCCGCGTGTCAAGCGAAAGGCGGCCTTGGCATCACTCCAAAACTACTGCGGATTGTTCGGCGGCGCGCCGGCCTGCGGGTGATGCGCCGGCGACGCGTCCACCCAGACGTTCCGATCGTCGCCCCAAACGCTCTTGTCTCGGTCCGGCGCGACGCCCCGGCGCTCGACCCAGTAGAACGCGCTGACCGGAACCGTACCGCGGATGTCGCGCGGCGACAGGTTGTGTGCCGCGAGATACCGCGGGTCGGTTGACAACAAGGCGGCGAGGTAAGCCCCTGCGGAGTATCCGATGATGAAGACCTGGTCGGCGTTGCCGCCGTACTCGGCAATGTGATGCTTCACCCAGGCAAATGAAGCCGCCGCGTCTTGAACGTGCGCCGGGTGTGACACAGCCGGCGAGAGACGATAGTTGACGACCACCGTCACGAACCCGGCGGCCGCAAATCGTCGTCCGATGTAGGCGTCCTCGCTTTTGTCCCCGCCCATAAGCTGGTTGCCGTAGTACGAGACGATCACCGGGGCATTGGGGCGGCCTTCAGGCAGGTAGATATCGAGCTTGTCTTTGTCGTCGGCATACCGCGCGCCCTGAAGATACGGCACATCGCGCACCACGCGCACGGCGTAGGTCTCGGCGCCGGCGGTCTTCTGTGTGGCGGCAGTCGCCGCGATATATAAGATGACGACAACGATCCA
>QHXA01000064.1:561-13084 GCA_003222755.1 Acidobacteriota bacterium | reverse complement strand
TTGAACGGCTCGATTTTCAGATCGGAAGGCGAATACTCCGTCGCAGCGCGCGAGAACGGTTGCTTGAAGAACTCCGGATCTGTCATATCCACCTCGACGACGAGGCGCTGCCTTGCAGTATCGACGTGAAGTCGCTCGACCGTCGTGAGGGCTGCCGAGTGCAAGAGGCCCTTTGTCGGTTGGCCTGGTTGCTCGACGTATTGGTTCAACACGCCTGCCGAATAATTTCCAGTTTCAATGATCAACGTGTCGCCTTCCCAATGACCGATGGAATGGCCGAGCGAACTCCGCGCGCCGTCTTTCGGGTGGGTCTTCATGTTCATGTGGATGGCTCGACGCACATCCATCCATTCGTGATGCAGCATGATGTCCGAGCCGTCCCGCACGATTTCCAAAGGCGTGCTCGGCGCTCCCCAAACACGGCGGATTGCAACTGGATCGCATCGGAAAACGGGATCGTCCTTAAACGGGTCATAGCCCGCGACTGCCTTCTCGCCGGCCGGTGTCAGCAATTGCATCATGGGTTGTTGACCGCTGGTGCTTCGGTTTGTGATCGGAGCAAGCAGCCACGTTCCGAAGATGTCCTTGCGCGGCGGCAGCTTTGCCTGTTGCGGCGTCGGCTGAGAACCTCCTGGACCGTTGACGTTCACGGTACGGCCGTCCCTCGAAGAAACACATATACGGACTGTGCCGCGACAGGGAACCGGTAACGCGTAGTTTCGTCCCCGCCTTCAAGAGTTGCGGCGTGATCCCGATGCGGCTGAGCTGCGTCACGCCGTGCGATTCGCAGACGTATTCTCGAGTCCTCCCGTTCTCGTCGACGGCGTTGACGTGGAGATAGCTGTGCGGGTTCCGCGCTTCGTATTCCTTCACCGTACCTGAGATGTTGAGTTTCTTGGTGGCGTCAAAGTGCGGCGCGAAGCTGTGATGTGCCAGCGCATTCGTTGCGGCGAGCGTAAGGAGCAGGACACAGGCGGTGATTCCGCGAATCGCAATTTTGGAAAGCATGACACCTCTCAAAATATGCCTCACTCGAAAATAGGGCTTCCCGTTTACTTCTTGGCGGCCGCGTTTTCCAGAAGGGTGCGAATTTCGGCCGCGCTTGCCAAGTCGATCGGTTTTTTCCCGTCGGCATCAGTGATGTCTGTCTTGGCACCTTTCGCAAGAAGATAGCGCACCAGATCCGTCTTGCCGGACTGCGCTGCGATGTGAAGAGCCGTCCTGCCTTCATTGGCGGAGGGCGCACGGGAGACGCGCATGGAGTATGTCAGAGTACCGGTGACTCGAGCATTCACATCGGCGCCGTGCTGAAGAAGCAGTTCCATCAATTCCATATTCACCGGACCGCCGGCACTGGACTGTGCCGCAAGACCCGTTCCGCCGGTCGTACCGGCTCCGACTCCAGCCGCAACGAGGAACGGCGTAAGGCCCATGTCGTTGATGCTGGGATTAGCGCCCTTCGCTAATAGGGCTCGAACCACCTCGGAATCGCCGGCCATGGTGGCGCGCAGCAAGGGCGTGCATCCCGTATTCAGCAGGGGATCGATGAAGCGCCCGCTATTCCCTCCGCGGCTCGGGCGATGAAAATTGAGCTGCGGATTAAGATCGACATCGGCGGCGAGCAAGGTGTTGATGATATCCATGCTCGAAACCGCCCCACCCGAACCGCGACGCGCAACAGGACCACCTCCACCGCGCCCGCCGCGGCCTCCACCGCCCGCCGCTGCGCCTAAGGTTTCTTTTCGATCGACGGCGATGTAGAGAGCCGTGCGGCCCCACCAATCCCAGAGCTGGGGATTCGCTCCGCGATCCAACAAGAGCTTGGCGACATCGTTATGGTCGTTGTCGAGGGCGAGCATCAGCGCGGTCACGCCTTCGGGCGTCGGCACATTCACATCAGCGCCGGCCCCGATCAGCGCCCCGACACAGTCGGAGCAGCCGTCACGTGCCGCATACAGCAGCGCGGTCAGTCCGCCGACCGGACGATACTGCGCGCGGGGCTCGGAGGTGATCTGGCTGGGCCAATCGCTGTAGAGCGCCCGAGGCTTGACGTCGGCTCCCTTCGCAAGAAGCAGCTTCACCATCGCTCCCGCGTTTTTTGGCGCGGCCGCAGTCCACATCAACGGCGTTTGATGATGAGATTTTTCAGTTGTGTTTACATTCGCGCCGGCCTTGATCAGCATGTCGACGATGAGTACTTCGCCAGCCTTGATCGCCAGCATTAGCGCCGTCTGGCCGTCCTGATTCGCTCCTTCCGGTTCCGCACCGGCATCGAGCAGCATTTTTACCATTCTGGCGTCGGCCAGTTCGGCGGCTTGCGCGATGGGCGAGGATCCGAACTCGTTTCTTACATTCACGTTCGCTTTCTTCGCGATCAGCGCCTGGAGCAGTTCGTAATCGACTTTGTAGACGGCCCAGTGGATCGGGCGCGTGCCGTCGGGTTGCGCCGCATTCACATCGACGCCAGTGCGGATCCGCTCGAGCGCGGCCTTGCGGTTTCCCGCTTCAATAAGGTTGGCGAGAGACTCCCCCGAACTCTGCGCCAGAATAGGTGTGGCAGCGAGCAAAACAAAAATGGCGAGATTGAAACGTCTCACTCGTCCCTCCCTCAATTAGCGTAGGGCCCACCGTCCGGATCGCTTCGGTACACCGCTTCGCGGCCTTCTTACCACCGGCCGGTCCCCCACGCCCTAAACAACATTGGGATCCAGTTTGCTATGGTGCGCCCACAGACCCTTGGCTGCGTCATACAAGAACTTGTAGGGATCTTTCCACGTTCGGGACAGCCCGTTCAGTACGCCGCCCTCCAACATTTCCTTCGGACCTTCTCCTTCCCGGACTTGTTTCCACAGGCGCGCCCGGACTTCTTCCATCATGTCGCGCTCTGCCTTAAATTCGGCTCGCGTCACGACGGGACCGTATGCCGGCACGATTCTGGTCTGCTCATTACTTAATTTGAGGATGATGTCCATCGCGTCAACGCGGCCACCGATCCAGGCTCCGGTGAAGTAGTCGAGCGCTGGATCGCGCTGCGGCGATGCTACGTCACCGACGGCAAGGACATTCGACGTCTTGAAGAAGATGTAAATATCTCCGCTGGTGTGTGCCAGAGGCAGATAGCCGTAGTCGATCTGTTCGCCTCCTGCTCGCAAAGAACCCGTGGTCAGAAACGTCTCCGTAGGACGGGCGGCGTTGGGACGAGCCTTCTCAAAACGATCTTCGGCAGCAATCCAATAATCCGTGGACATCCACTGTCGAGTTCGCTCGTGAGCGATGATTTTCGCTCCGGCCTGACCGAACGTCTCATTCGACCCGGTGATCTCGAGATGATAATGCGTGTTGAAAACCGTTCGGACCGGCGTCGTCAACGCGGACTTTAGCGCGGCGCCGGATTGCGGCGAGCCGGTATCGATGAGGATCATCCCATCGCTCGTGGAGAACGCGAGCACGTTGGTTCCGGCGTTGATAAGCGATAGCGCATCCGTCAATCTCGTGATGTTTGAGGATTGCGACAATGCGAGCCGCGGGAAAAGAACTCCCCCAGCGGCGGCCATCAGAAAGCGTCGACGGTCAGTCATTGCTATAAGCCCGCGATGGTTCCGGTGCTGTCGCCGAACTTGTCGCGCTCGACACCCACCTTCTGCAAGATCGTCAGGTGAAGATTCGCGATCGGCGTCCGCTCCGGCAGCACGATGTGCTGGCCGCCGAGTTTCACTCTTCCGCTGCCGCCGCCCACGATGATGTTCGGTTCCGGATAGTTGTTATGCAGGTCGCTGTTGCTCATGTTCGATCCGTACATGAAGATCGAGTGGTCGAGCAACGTTCCTTCTCCGTCAGGCGTTGCGGCCATTTTGGCGACAAACTCCGCGAATTTCTGCACGTGCCACGTCTGGATCTTGACGAGCTTGTTGATTCTTTCCAGATCGTTGGCATGGTGCGAGACAGGATGGAAGGCATCCGGAACGCCGATATGGTTGTAGGTCCGGTTCGTCCCTTCCGCAACCATGATGTAGGAAACCACGCGAGTGAGGTCGGCCTGGAAGGCGAGCGCAATCAAATCGAACATCAACTTCACCTGCTCGGCGAAATCCTCCAGCTCGCCAACGGGAGCATTGGGAATCTTCAGACTGGAAAGATTCGTTGCTCCGGCCTTCTCCGCCCGGCGCTCGATCTCGCGGACGGTTTCCAGGTAGCCGTCGAGAACGGCGCGGTCGTTATTTCCAATTTCACCCTGGAGCTTTTTGGTGCGGTCCCTGATGAGATCCAGGATGCTGTTGGTTTGATTCCTGATGAATGCGCGCTCCTCCGGGTTGTCCCCTTCACCGAACAGCTGCAAGAAAACTTTCCGCGGATTGTATTCCATCGGCAGAGGTGATTCCGCATCGCGGAAGGACAGAGTAGTGTATGAGCCGCCGCCACCCGCGGCGCTCTGAACGATTGTCTCGGACGCCACTTCGAGTGACGGTAGCGGTGTCTCCTGGCCGATCACCTTCGCGATGACCTGATCCAGAGTCGCGGCCATGTGCGCGCGCGGACCGCGGCCGGTATCGGGACGCGTGGCGCTGAGCCACGTCGCGGGGTTGAAGGTGTGAACCGAGCCCGCGCTGGCCGCGTTCTCCAGGTTGCCGAAAGAAGTCACGTACTTCTTGTATGGCTCCAGCGAGGAGAGAATCGGGCTGAGTTTGAAATCGGCACCCGCACCGCTGGGCGTCCATTTATCCATGGCCGGGCCGTGCGAGGTGTTGTACATGATCGCGCCGTGGGGAATATAGAAAAAGCCCGTGCGCACCTTCGGCACCGCGGCGGTT
This sequence comes from Acidobacteriota bacterium, assembly GCA_003222755.1. GTDB lineage: Bacteria > Acidobacteriota > Terriglobia > 20CM-2-55-15 > 20CM-2-55-15 > 20CM-2-55-15. The sequence goes on along the minus strand of QHXA01000064.1, from coordinate 8,276 downwards.
TGGGAAAGCGCCGTGGCGGCCGGCAACATGGCATCCAGGAGCGGCAACGCCAGGCTCACTCCGGCGCCCTTCAGCACCGTTCTCCGGGAAAGATGTTTCTTCGTTATGAACATGTGTTCTCCTATTTGGCCGCCAACGTTTTCGGAGGCGGACCCTGCTTGCGGAACGCCTCGGTATTGACGATTCCCAAAACGATCGAAGAAAACTTGTAATTGTCTTTCGCGGCCCCACGAACAACCGCGCGCACCTGAGGCATATCGAAATACTCCAACTCCCGATTGAGCGCGTACATCATCAGCCTTTCCGTCAGGGCCTGCGTAAACATTGCCCGATGGCCGGCCAACTGGGTCCGGAGTTCAACAGGGCCGTCGATCGCGACGCCATTCGGCAGCACCGTGCGGGCGTCGATCACCGCGTTCTCCGCCTGGCGGTCCGTGGTCCGCCATCGCCCGATCGCATCGAAATTCTCCAGAGGCAGACCGGTCGGATCCATGACGCCATGGCACTGTAAGCAGAGCGCTTTTTCGCGGTGTTGCTCGAGCCGCGCCCGGATTGTCTTCGGCTTTTCTCCCGCCTTCTGATCGAGATTGGTTGCGACGTTCGGTGGAGGAGGCGAGGGAGGCGTGCCCATCAGCTTATCCAGCACCCACGCTCCCCGGAGAACTGGAGACGTGCGGTCGCCATATGAGGTCCGCAGCAGCACTGCGCCCCTGCCCAGCAATCCCCATCGCTCCTTTTCCGCCAGCGTGACCCTGCGGAATTGGGCCCCGACAACTCCGGAAATGCCGTAGTGGCGCGCCAGCCGTTCGTTGAGGAACGTGTGGTCGGCAGTCAGAAGATCCACAATGCTCCGATCTTCCAGAAGAATGCTGCTCAGAAAATATTCTGCCTCCTTCGAAAAATCGCGGCGCAGTTGTTCGTTGAATTCCGGGAACAACATCGGGTCGGGCTTCACGGCATCGAGATCGGCGATGTTCAGCCACTTCATCGCAAAGCTCGTGACCAGGCTCGAGGCTTTGGAGTCCGTCATCATACGCCGCACCTGTTTTTCCAACGCGCGAGGTTTCGTTAAGCCGCCCGCAGCCGCGAGTGTGAGCAGTTCGTCGTCGGGACCTGTGTTCCACAAGAAGAAGGAAAGTCGCGAGGCCAATTCGACATCCGTGAGAGATCCCTCGGCGTTTCCACGAATCGAACGATAGAGGAACTCGGGGCTGGCCAGTACCGCCGTCACGACCTCCTCGATTCCGAAATCGAAGCTTCCGCCGCCGTTATTTGAGGCTTCGCCCTGCCGGGCTTGCGCTCCGCGTCTCCCGGTTTCATAGAACGGCATAAGGCGATTCACATCGTCCGCGCTGACAGGCCGGCGGAACGCGCGGCGCGCCAGGTTTTCGGTAATCTTCCGCGCGCATGCGGACTCGCCAGCGGTCTTGGGATCGCAGACAAAGATCATTGCGCGGCTCGGAGTCTTCGACACACCCGTAGGGTTATACGGCCCGACGATTTCGACACCGTCGGCAAGACGCGGCATGCGGCCGTTGCCGGCGCCAAACCCGAGAGCTCCAACGCCGCCGAATCCGGTGGCGACATTCTCGTCGGACTCCACGTGAGAACGATCGATGAAGGCCACAACCACATCGCGCACGCCGGCTTCAACCCGCACGGGAATTTTCGTAAAGCGAGACATGATCTCCTCGCGGCCTGTGGGTCCCTTTCGATCCGCAAGAGTTTGGTCCGCGGGTCCACCAACCGGCTTCCGGACCACGATCTTGCCGTCGATCATGATGACCAGCGTGCTTTCGTTTTCCAATGTGGCGGTGTAGAGCCCCAGGGAAAGATCGAGGATGTTGATGCGATACTCCCCGTCGGCGGGGAAATTGTGCTTGAACCGCATGCCCCCGCGCGTACCCGGAGGCAACGGCAGTTCGCCTTCCTGATTGGCCGCGAAGCCGTGTTTCACGTTGGAAACAGGAGGAGTGGAATTGCCGACCGCAAGTTTCGCGATATGCCGCGCGGCGGTGATGTACTGATCCAGGAACGCGGGCGATACATTAAGCACGGTCGCGATATTATCAAAGCCTCCGACCTGAATGTCCTGGGGAAGTACGTCCTTTTCGTTCACGTCCACACCCACCAGAGCCTTCACCGAAGCGGCGTACTCGGTTCGACTCAGGCGCTGGATCGGCACATAACCTGCTTTAGGCCCTTTGGCGTTCGAGTCGAGACTGTTTTCCATCCAAGCCACGAAGGAATCGATATCTTTCTGCGGAGGCTGCGGATTGCCCGGAGGCGGCATCAAACGTCCGCGCAGCTTGCGCAGCGCCTTTTCCCAGATCTGCGCGTTCTCTGCCGGAGCTTGGAGGTCGAGGGCGTCCAACGCGAGCCCACCGATCTTCACGCGCGAGTTGTGACAGGTGAAGCAGTAGGTCGATAACATCGCGCGATATTGATCGGGTCCGCCTGAGGCAGGAGTCTGGGCATTGGTTTGCGAAGGCGCCGAAGAGGCGATCAGAACCAGAAGAACACCCACACACAGGAAGCCTTTGATCATGGCCCCAATTCTTACACAAAAGCCTGACGGACCGAAGGGGTGGGAAGGGACTCTTTTAGCGCTTGCGTTCGCCAGAGTTGGCCTTTGGACTAAGTCTGTTTTTGGCTCAGCTCGCTACGCATCGGCCGTATCCAGTCTCCGTTATGCCTAACGGTTCGCCGCTCAGCCGACGCGCTTTGTCAACGGTGGGCAGCGGATTAGCGCGCCTGGTTAGGTTTGGACGACGGCATCGCCGAAATTACGGAACGCAGAAGGGCATTGACCGCTTCCGATGATTTGAAGACTGCCGCAACGTCGGGTTCCAGCACAACGGCAACCCTGCCCTCGGACATTTTCGCTGCGAACCGATTCGGCTTTGCCTTGCCGTAGTCGAACCGATACTCAGAATGTAATGTGTCCCGTTTTGTCCTTCTCTTTTTACGAACGAACGTTTTCTTCATAGTCTTTGCGCTCTCTTCGGGTCGCCTTCCGGGCGCTCAAAATTCGAATTCGGTCATCACTGCCTGTGAAACTCACCAAGAGAAGATTCTGTTGTGCTATCGGCCCTGTCGGCTACGTATCGAAATAAGCTGCAACTGACTTGCGGCCTAAACACACACGCAAGCTCCGCTCGGTCCGACGATATCGGTTTTTCTTGGGACATTCTAGACCGTCTTCAGGCGAGATCAACGTTTCTTCAACTGCGGTTTAGACAGCAGACCGCGTAGCAGCTAATTTGATGAGGAGTAATGCTGCGCCAATTTTTCTCTAGGAAAGGTCGCCTAAGCGTTGACTTAGCTAAGTGCATTAGCTATCCTGCCGATATGAAAGTTGTGAACGTGCACGAAGCGAAGACCAGGTTGTCGCAACTCCTGCAGAAAGTGGAAGCAGGAGAAGAAATCGTGATCGCGCGGGCTGGAGAGCCGGTGGCGCGATTGGTGCCTGCTGCCTCGAAAGGAAAGCGCGTTTTCGGATCGGCGCGTGGGTTGTTTACGGTGCCGGATAACTTCGACGAGCCCCTGCCTAAAGAACTGCGGCGGGAGTTTTACAAGTGACGTTGCTCGTCGACACGCATTGTTGGTTGTGGCTGACGACTTCTCCGGAGCGCATTGGGAGCCGCGCAATGAAAAAACTGAAGGACGAGCGCAATGAGTTGCTTTTGTCGGCGGCCAGTGCGTGGGAAATTGCAATTAAATACTCGATCGGCAAATTGGCTCTGCCGGTTCCTCCCGCCGAATTGCTACCACGGCTCATGGCTGAAACGAAGACTTCGCCGCTAGCTGTGCAACATAGCCACGCTTTGCGCATCGCCCAGCTTCCAAACCATCATACCGATCCGTTTGACCGCCTTCTCATCGCACAAGCGCAAATCGAGGGAATTCCGATTGTCACCCATGATGAACAGTTCAAACGATACGACGTCACCGTCATTCAAGCTTGACGCGAAAATCATAGGTGACATAAGCGAACGCACAGCATCGATCTCCGCCGAATCTGGATCGCCGACGAAGAACGAGGGCTCGTCTTCGGGCTCACGATGTTCCGGCATCCGATGGAACAGAAGACCATCACGATTCTCAAACCCGACGGGACGACGAGTGAGCGGCCGATGAACCGCGCGAACGACCTGAATGAAGCGATTCCCGCTGACGATGAACGCGGCGTTCTCGATCGGAGCGCGTCCGTCGCCGATGATGACGCGTGCGCCGCCGCGGATGTAACCGCGACCGCCGCGAGGACGAGAAGTTTTATTCGATACATGGTTTCTTCCTATGCTGTAGCTACCTGGGTACGGCTTTCGCGAACAACTCTACGGTCGAAAAGTTTGCGGATCCCGCGATCCCATGTCCGCCACCGGGCGCGAGCGAAGCGAGCCCGACCTCGTCGACCTTGCTCAGGTCGGGGTTCTTCACCTCGAGCATGACCACGACCTTCTGCGGATCGAGCGTGTACCACTTGATCCCGGAGAACGCTATCTCCACCTGCACAAACTCGCCGTCGGTGGAGATCGCCCTGCTGCCAACGGCGAGCGTGCCGTCCGCGAGTTTCACCACCGGATAAAGCGTCTGGATGGCGTTGGTTCGTACGATCCAGCGTAGCCGCGCAAGGCCGGTCAGATCGAGATAGTTGCGCTTGTCCCGAAGGGTCAAGGCGACCGGTGACGTCGCGAGTCCGGTCCACAGATCCACGCGGCCTTCGTGTTCGGCTGCGCGAACCGGTGTTGATCCCGCACCATACAGCTTCGCTTCGAGACGCTCGTTGGTGACGACCTCCGGTGTGAACCGCGTGTTCTCGTCGGTCGCGGCGCCTTCGTGCTTCGGCAGCCGCCAATCCTCCCTGAACAAAAGAGGCGGACGAACAGCCGCCGCGGTCTGCTGCGGCGCTGACGTAACTGTGGTGCCGGTGGCCATGGTGCCGATGGCCAGGAGCAAAAGAGCTATTAATCGCATGGTCCGCAATCTTACTCCTCCGAAAGCGGCATTAATATATTTCACGCACCTGAATCCAGTCTTCGACTGTAGGGGCGCTCTATGACCGCCCACGATGTCGAAATTACAGATCGGGGCTTCAAAATCTACAGCCGGGTGATGAAAGCCTCGGCTATTGCAGCCGCCCGTGTCGACGTCGGAAAATGAATCATTAGACCGATCCGTCTGCAGAAAAACCTGTAAGGAGAAATCATCATGGTAGGTGAAATGATCGACGGGACATTTCGACAAACGAATCTTGCAAACGAATCTGCTGAATACGTTTTAAAACGAGAAGAGCTGCGGTATGCCGAGATCGAATTGATGCGCCAGCGCGAAAGAGTCGCGGAATTGCGGCGTAGTCTTCCGAAAGGCCCGGCCGTCAAGGACTACGCGTTTGAGGAAGGTCCTGCGTCACTCGAGGCCGGCGATGCGCCTGTTCGTACCGTACCCCTCAGCCAGCTTTTCACCGGGCCGGACCGCTCGGTCGTCATTTACCATTTCATGTTCGGCAAGAAGCAGACGAATCCTTGCCCAATGTGCACAGCCTGGATCGATTGCATGAACGGCATCGCCCATCATCTGGGTCCCAGACTCGACCTGGCGATCGTCGCCGCCGCCGATCCATCAGCTTTGAGAGCCCATGCCCGCAAACGGGGCTGGAACCGGCTGCGCCTGCTGAGTGCCGGTTCGAGCACGTTTAAATACGATTTCGGCAGCGAAAATAAAGACGGCGCCCAGGATTCGACGATATCGGTTTTTACGCGCGATTCCGACGGCACGCTGCGCCACTTCTACAGCGGACATCCATGGCTGGCGCCCGATATCAAACAACGCGGCATCGACGAATTGAATCCGATCTGGAATTTCTTCGACCTCACGCCGCAAGGGCGCGGTGACTTTTTCGCGAAGCTGGAGTATCCGAAGGCCGCATAGCTTGAAAATCGGAGAGCAGAAGGAGGCGTTTTAGTTGAGTAAAGGTAGGACCCTACGCTCTTGCCTCCTTCAAGCTCCCCGAGGCTTGCCTCTCATGGACCGATTGAAGCGAGTGATTGAAGCGAGTTTTCGGAGCCGGTCTTCAGAAGCAAAAGAACGATGGCTGCCATCGTTGAGCCCAATCCCATGATCACGGCAACGGTGGAAAGGCCATAGCCTGCCTGGAAGAGATAGCCGGCGATGATCGGGGCCACGAAAGAACCGCCGCGGCCCAATCCGACGGCGCAACCGGTGCCGAAAGCGCGAACGTGAGTGGGGAAGGCCTGTGCGAAGAGCGCGTACATGCCGACGATGGCGCCGTTAACGAAGAAGCCGGCTGCGGCGCAGATCGCAGACAGCATCGTCAGATTATGCGGCGTGATGCCGAATAGAGAAACCATGACTGTCGCGATGAGCATGCTTCCAATCGTGAGCGCCTTCACCGCGAATTTTTGCGTGAGCGCTCCGAACAGTGCTCCGCCGATCATGCCGCCGACGTTGGCCCAAACCAGGACGCCCGCGGCCGAGGATGCCTGGAATCCAAAATCCGTTACGATCTTGGGAACCCACTTCATGATGAAATAGAACGTCGTGATGTGAAAGAAGTAGGCGAGTGTGACGAGGGCCGTGATATGAACCAGGCCCGGCCTGAACACGTCTGCAATCGAAAGCTTGCGTGCATTCGGCGCGAGTGACGGTAGAGCTGCGACGACGCCATGTCCCATGCGGCGAAGCGTCTGGTTCACTCGATCGAGAGCCCCTGCCGGCCGCGTTTGCGTCAGCCACTGAACGGATTCGGGGACGAAAATGAAAACGATGGGGATCAGCACCGTCGTAGTGATCGCGCCAAGATAGAACACGGAGCGCCAGTCGTATATCGCAAGGAGGCGTTGCGCAAGAATCCCGCCGACCACAGCTCCAATGGGATAACCGATCGAATACAACGACACGCTCAGGTCCCGGCGTTTTGTATTTGAGAATTCCGCGGCAACCGCGTTGACCGTTGCAATCATTCCGCCGATACCAAGACCGGTAAAGACGCGCCAGATCGACAACTCCACCAAGCCTCGAGTCGTCGGAACCATGAACATACCGAGCGCCATGATGATCGTGCAGGCGAGTACTGCGCGCCGGCGCCCAATCTTGTCTGCAAGGCCGCCAAGGAACATCGACCCAATCGCCATGCCGATGACTTCCATCGAAAGCACGATGCCGAGTGCGCCGCGATCAATTCCCCATTCCTTCGCGATGCCCGGCGAGGCGAAGCTGATGGACGCCACATCGAAGCCGTCCAACGCATTCAGGGCAACGGTGATTGCAATGACGAGGACCTGCAGGGTGCTCATCGGAGACCGTGCAATCACTTCGCGCGGATCGTTCGATTCCATGGTGTGCCTCCTTGGGCGCGAGAATTCTATCTCAGTCCCGCAGTCCACGAAGCTTCAGCTTGTCGATCTTGCCTGGGCCGGTCTTTGGGAGGGCGTCCAGAAATTCGATCCTGCGAGGAATCTTGTAATCGACCAGCTTTTGCTTGCAGTAGGCGAGAAGGTCCTCTGCGGAAACCGTCCGGCCCGGCTTCAGAACAACGAAAGCGACGGGAATCTCGCCGCGAAACGTGTCCTTCATGCCGACGGTCGCTACTTCCAGCGTATCCGGATGGCTGTGGAGCACTTCATCAACCTCGCGAGGATAGATGTTGTAGCCGCCCGAGATAATCAGTTCCTTCTTGCGGTCGACGACGAACA
>QHXA01000064.1:0-312 GCA_003222755.1 Acidobacteriota bacterium | reverse complement strand
AAATCGGGCAGCCTGTGGTTTTCTCCCAGTTCGTCAGCAGGTCTTCTGACAACGGCGACGAACCGGCGCAGCAGATCTTGAGATTCGAAAGATCCGCGGTCTTGATGCCTTCAGCGGCCAGAATCCCCACGTACACCGTTGAAGGCCCGCCCGCAAAGAGCGTGACCTTGTGCTTCGACAACTGCTCGAGAACAATGTCGGGTTTGTATTGGCGCACGATCACATGTGTCGCACCGATGTACAGCGGATGGATCACACCGTGGTGATGGCCGAAGATATGGAACATCGGCGCGACGGCGAGGGAAACCTCCT
>QHXA01000729.1:4379-4935 GCA_003222755.1 Acidobacteriota bacterium | reverse complement strand
CTCGATCAACAAATACGAGTGCTGGAAGCACGGAAAGCAGCGCTCGAAGCCGTAATCAAACAGGACCAGGTATATGAATCCTTAAAGAAGATGCTCGAAAGCCGCGTAAAGGTCATCGAGCGCCTGGCGAACAATCAGATCAGCCCAGTCTTGGCCCTCGACCACTTGGCTGAGGCTGTCCAGAGCACCCGTTACGTCTGGCTTTTAAATCTCGAGCAAAAAGATGCTGTCCTCAACATGAACGGCACGGGAACCTCACTAAGCGCTATTGCCGATTTCTATTCGAATCTCTACGCTACCGGTTATTTCAAGAATGTGGATTTGGGGCCGTCTCAAGAAAGCTCAGGGAATTTCACGTTCTCCCTGAAATGTGAGTTCGCCCCGCCGCGCAGTGTGGCACGGAGTGTTCAACCAGCAGCGGGAGGTAATTAATGGCAATCGATTTTAAAGATCTGGCGAAGCTCAAATGGTACACCCAGGTAATCATCGTCGCGATTGTGTGCGGAGGTCTCCTCGCGGGATTCTGGTACCAGTTTTTAACTCCGATTCAGAACGA
>QHXA01000729.1:3389-4311 GCA_003222755.1 Acidobacteriota bacterium | reverse complement strand
AGCAGAGGGAGCTCGCGAAGATTAAGCATGAAGCGATGGAACTACAGGCCAGGTTGGACATGCTCAAGTCCGTCTTGCCGCTGGAGAAAGAGACCGATCAGATTTTCCGCGCGGTTCAGCTGCAGGCGGCGGCGTCCGGCTTGAAAGTGTCACGTGTGGCGCCCCGATCGACGACGGATCACGAGGCTTATACCGAGTATCCCATTGATCTTGATGTCAACGGCACATATCACAACGTTGGTGCGTTCTTGGACCGAATCCGGCGGTTGCCGCGGATTGTGAATATCAGCGGTTTGCGGCTTCAAAGTAGAGCATCGGAAGGAGACCTTGCGTTCACGTCCAGCGTCAATGCGACCTACACCGCGACAACGTTTGTGTACAAAGATGAGCCGATCACGAGTGCGCTTCCCCCAAAACCTGTGAAATGATGTGACGAGATGATCATACGTCGACTTTTGTTTCTCAGTTCAGCGTTGGTTGTGGGTTCGAGCTTCGCCGTCTTTCCGCAAGCTCAACCTGAAAAGCCTCCCGTGCCTACGGAAGAACCGCTGTCGGTGTACACGGTTCCGAAGGACTACCAATACAGCGCGCGGGGACGGCGAGATCCGTTCGTCAACCCTGTACCGAAACCCAAGACTCCAGCCGTTGCGCCGGCGGCAGCACGGCCTCCCGGCTTAAAAGGCGTAATGGTTAGTGAGGCACAAATTGCAGGCGTGGTTACTTCGAAGGAGCCCTCGATGAATGTCGTGATCATCTCGGCGCCCGGAGCGAAAGCGGCCTACTTTGCACGTGTTGGGGACGAGCTGTACGATGCTGTGGTGAAAAACATCAAATTGGATACGGTCACGTTTGCTCTCACTGCTTCCGGCGCCGATCCAAAAGCGCCGCGAGAGATCGTGCGAAGAGTGCGACCCAACCCAGG
>QHXA01000729.1:2773-3371 GCA_003222755.1 Acidobacteriota bacterium | reverse complement strand
GGTCGGGGTGCTTTTACTGATCTCGACTCTGGCCGTACATGGAGCAACCTCGAAAGAGGCAACCATCGTCAAGGACGTCGCGTTCAACAACGTCGGGGACTCTCTCGAGGCCAAAATCACCGCGGGCGAGGATTCAAAGTACACATACTTTGAATTGAAGAACCCTCACCGCCTGGTGATCGATTTTCACGGAATCCAAAACACCATCAGCTTCAAAGAGAAACTGATTGGCACCGCGGGCGTCGAACGCGTTCGTACTTCATACTTCAGCGACCCGTCACGCAGGGCGACTCGAATTGTGTTTGACCTCTCCAAGGATGTGCCATATCGCGTGATCGAGGACGGGGGAGGAATCATACGAATCGTGTTTGGTTATACAGCGCGAGCCCCCCGGAATCAGACTGCCGGTCTGCTCATGGTGCCCGAACCCAGGGCGTACTCCGTTTCAAATCCAGCATCGCCGGCCTTGAAACTTGCGTCTGTATTGGTGGTACCTGAACCGCTGCCTGGTTCACAAGCGCTTCCTGCAGCGGCTCCCGTTGCCTCACCCTTAATGGCGGCTACGGAGAGCAGGCAGCAACAGCCGCAGACACAAATA
>QHXA01000729.1:0-2740 GCA_003222755.1 Acidobacteriota bacterium | reverse complement strand
CACAGCCGCAAGTACCGACGACACCCACACCGATCCCGCAATATCAGGGCGAGCTGATTTCAATCGACATCAAGGATTACGACATCAAAGATTTCTTTCGATTGATTTCCGAGATCAGCGGCTTGAATGTCGTGCTCGATCCGAACATCAATGGTACGGTCACCCTGAAGCTCACTGACGTTCCATGGGATCAAGCACTGGATGTCGTTTTGAAGAACTACCAACTCGGGGGACAGTTGCAGGGGAATGTGCTGCGGATTGCTACCAACGCCAGTTTACAGGGCGAACAAACCGCGCAAAAAGCACTGCGCGATGCGCAAGAGCTTGCGACACCGCTCGTTACTCGAACTTTCACCCTGAACTACACCAAATCAGATGCCGCAGGCAGCATTTTAGGGCGTTTGTTATCCCCCCGTGGAACGATCATTCAAGACCCGCGGCGGAACGCGCTGATTATTTCCGATATCCCGTCGCAGTTCGGCAATCTCGACAACATGGTGAAATTTCTTGACACGCCCGCGAAGCAAGTGGAGATTGAGGCACGGCTGCTTCAGGCGAATAAGTCTTTTTCCCGGGATGTTGGCAACCAACTCGGTTTCCTGGTTGGCAATCGCACAGGGAATGTGCTGACCGGCCTGCCGGGCGCGACGAACCAGAGTCCGTTCAACGCCTACCCGGCGCCTCGCGCCACAACCCGTTCCGGTCTACCGCTGGTTTCCAACTTTCCGGCCGCCGCCAGCTCCGGTCTTTCGTTCCTGATTCAGCCGGGTGGCGACATTCTCCTGGATGAGATTATCAGCGCGGCGGAAGCTCGTGGTACGGCGAAGCTCATTTCCAGGCCGAAGGTCGTCACGCAGAACAATGTTGCCGCAACGATCGAGCAAGCCACCCAAATCCCCGTTCAGACCAACGTCAACAACACCATTACCGTACAATTCCAAAGGTTCGGATTAAATCTGAACGTAAATCCTCAGATAACCGAAGCCGGTACGATCTTGATGAATGTAACGATCACGAATCAAGAACCCGACTTCGCGCGTGCGGTCAATGGCATTCCGTCAGTTGCGTCGCAGTCGGCCACCACGCAAGTCCTCGTACCGGATGGCGGAACGGCTGTGATCGGCGGAATCCTGGTCGATACGGACACGATCAATGTTCGCCAGGTGCCAGGCTTGGGCAACTTGCCCGTCATTGGAAATCTTTTCAAGAACACGAATACTGCAAAGAGCACGGCTGAGCTGATATTCTTCATTACGCCACGCATCAAAACGCTGGACGCCATCAGCGTACTTGCGCCGGGTGAGGAGAACAGTTCAGGGCAGCCACAGCAACGCTGAAATGCCGGAGATCCGGGAAACGCAGAATTCGCTAGCCATAAAGTTCCGTGAAGTCGTCGACAAGCTTCGGCAGACTGTCACGCACATTCAGGCCATAATGCTGGTCGGACCGCATGGAGTCCTGGACTACGTTCTGGACGATCCGGCATTGAACCTGGAGACAGTCGCGGAAGAATACGTCATGCTGCTGCGAATTGCCCGCAGTGCTTCGGAGGATTCTGGAGCAGGCAATCTCGTGGAAAACATTCTGGTTTCTGAAAAATCGATCATGATCGCCCGCAGCCTCTCCCCTGATCATTTCTTGATTCTGCTGTCCCGAGCCCAGGACCAGATCGGCCGCGCCCGGTACGAACTAAAACTGGCGGCACGAGAGATCGAGAGGCCGAGAACGTAGTCGCGGGTTCAAGCCCCGACCACATACTTGGCCTGCTGTTAACTCGATCATGCTGAATCTGTCTGCTATACTCCCCAGATTGCCCTTATGAATTTGAAGGAACTGAAAGAAATCATCGATATAGTTACTTCAAGGGAATCAATCGAAGAGTTGGAAATCGAGAAATCGGGCGTGCGGTTGCGGATCCGTCGCGCTTCCAACCACGGAGGTACAGTCTCTGTTGCGGCGGCAACCACAACTGCCGGTATGGCAGCAACCGCCCCGGCGCCACCGGTTCGGCCCGAAGTTTTAAAGGAGACCGAGCAGGAGCTGTACTACATCAAATCGCCGATCGTGGGGACCTTTTATAAATCGCCGTCGCCAGATTTGGAGCCGTTTGTTTCAGTCGGCGATTTCGTTGAAAAGGGAACGGTGGTGTGCATCATCGAAGCGATGAAGCTGATGAACGAAATTGAATCGGAGGTCGCTGGTGAGATCGTCAGCATACTCGTCGAAAACGGTCAGCCGGTAGAGTACGGAGAAAAGCTCTTGGCCATTCGGCTGCGGTAATTCGGGGTCAGACGTAATTTCAGGACGGAGGAAAAATTGAAACCCAAATTTTTCCTCCGTCCTGAAATTACGTCTGACCCCGAATTGCCGCAGCGATCCGGCCGGTGGGCCTGACGCTAATTAAATATGTTTAGAAAAGTACTCGTCGCAAATCGTGGAGAGATCGCGCTAAGGATCATCCTTTCGTGTAAGGAGCTGGATATCAAGACGGTCGCGGTGTTCTCTGAAGCCGATCGGCATGCTCTGCATGTCCGATTTGCCGATGAAGCGATTTGCATCGGGCCTGCCAAGAGCACGGACAGTTACTTGAACATTCCCAGCGTGATCAGCGCGGCGGAGCTTTCCAACGCTGATGCGATCCATCCCGGCTACGGGTTTCTCTCCGAGAGCGCTTATTTCGCGGAAGTGTGTGAGGCGAGCCGCATCAAATTTATCGGACCGTCGTCAGAAGCCATTCGGA
>QHXA01000728.1 GCA_003222755.1 Acidobacteriota bacterium | reverse complement strand
GCGCTGGAATTCGATTCGAAAGGCCGGCTGATCGTCGCGGATCGCCACAACCATCGCATCCAGATCCTGACGAAGGAGGGGAAGTTCATCGGTGAATACGACGACTTCGGCCGCACGAGTGGGCTGGCCATCGACAGGAACGACGTCATTTACACGGCCGACTCAGAGTCGACCGAAAGGGTTCACCCGGGCTGGCTGAGGGGGATCCGAATCGGGAGTCTGCAAGACGGCAAGGTGACGATGTTCATTCCGCCTCACAAGACGGATTCTTCCGATGGCGCGATGGGCGAAGGCATCGCCATCGACGCCGCAGGCAACATCTACACAGCAGAAGCAACGCTGAGAGGCGTGACAAAATACGTCAAGAATTAAGCAATCGAGCTGCAGTCTGAAGAAAACCGGAGCGCGATGGGGCTGGAATTCCCAAGCGATGATTTCATCGCTGAACATTCCGTCGGAGTGGACACGAAAATCGGGTTCCCTTCACGGGCTTAATGGCCATTCCATCGTTGCAGCAATACGGTCCATTGCACGAATCGGCTCGTACTCTTCATCCGAAACGTAGCGAACCGAAGCATCCCGGCACCGTTCAGGATTTGCCGGCCTCGCGGATCTTTGTCCATGGAAAGGAACTCCCTACCACAAATCGCGCTGAGGCAGAATACTGCGGAGCGGGATAGGATTTCCGGACTGTGGCGGATGAAATGGATGGTGACAAACCTGGGACGGTATCCCCTGCACCTCCTGTCGGTCCGGTTCCCCCATCGGCAGTTCAAGGCGGACGAGCACGTGTTCGAACCGCTGGTGGATTTGAAAGCAAACGGGGACATACAATTCGAAATGCTTGTGCAGTGTGACGAATCGCCGGGCTTGGTCACCGAAAACGCCTTCGCTATCTTCTGCGTAAAATCGCGGCGCGCACCCTGGCGAATTTTTGTGCGATTGAAGGTCGTCGTAACCGGGGATGGCAAACCGGAGACGACAACGGAATTGATCACGACACAGAAGGCCGGTTTCTCCGGCGTGGAATCGTAACGTGGAAGACAAGGAAAAGGCTCTGTACATCCTCACGCGCATGCGTGGCTGATACAACAATTGAGGCCTCGGCTTCGAAGAGACCACGGGTATGGTCTCCAGCGCTCTGAAAATGGCTGTGAAGGACGTCATCGCGACGCTCAAACGCCTTCGTGCGGACCACAAGGACGACCCCGAATACAAGAAGCTCCGTGAAGAATTGCCGAAGCGCTGGCCGATCTGAAGGCGGGATTAACCGTGCCGTAAGCGCACCGCCGGCTGACGCAGATTCAGCGGCGATACTCCCCTCCAGAATTCCCTCTTTCCCGTCATGGCCTGAACGTGACCGTCCCATTCGAGGGTAAACGCGGTTAACCCAAGTTTCACGGCGGCCCGGACCTTTTCCTGTGTTTTGTCATCGGTGGCCAACAAACGAATCGCGTCGATCTGGCGGCTGCCGTGGCCTTCATCCTCGATCGCATGCAGCCGGTAAGTTTCCGCGGCGCGTGCCGAGAAACCGTAGTAGCCGGTCAGCTCGCGATAAACTTTTTCCGACGTCTTCGCCGCTCCGCCGAGCTGGCTCTCGACGAACGCAAGCGCGGCGACTCCCTCGAGTGCCGAACGCCGCTGGCAACAGCCGATAATCATCTCGATCGCGGCCATTGTTCCTGGCGCCTGCTCCGCCTTATCCGCTTCCTCGCGAGTGATGCCGGCTTCTTCCAGGAACTGGAGCATGACATCGACGTGGGTGCGCTGCCCTCCGAGCTCCTCCATGAAGTTCTCCAGCACCGTGTTCATTACCGAATATTCCTTCTCCGCAACGGCGTTGACCGCCATGTAGCCGAAGAAAATCGGATTTGTGCGGACTCTTAAGTAATGCTGCACCTCTGCCAAAATGATCTGCTCGCGCGTCCAGCGGTGTTTGATGATCCCTTCGAACCACGGATGTTGCTCCGTGGGTACTTCCGCAGCATAACTCCACAGTTCTTTGATGAAGTCGTCGGGCAGCATTAGAAGCATCTTATCACCTGATGATGTTGTTTCGACGACGCCCTGCGCCGGGCGGCCTTTAGCAGCGTGTCGGTTGTAAAATCAGAGCCTCACTTATAACTTCGGCAATCCAAATCGGTGGAGTATAACGCCGCCCGACTCATCACGTAGGAAGCGTTATGGACCTCTCCCTTGCGACATATGCCAGGATTTCGGCGAGTTGCCGTCCCTCATCCGTAAAAGGATCTTCGCGGAACATCGCATTTCACCTGACATACGAAGAGAAGTGACGTGTTATGTCAACTCCGAAGAGTGGCGCGGAGTACCGCAATCTGGCCGCGTATGTGGATCCCTCAACGGGCCAGGAATACAGCAGGTACTTCAAGATTCCCTCAGAGGCTAACGATCTTCTTCAGCGGAGCGAATTGATCGAAACCTCGA
>QHXA01000063.1 GCA_003222755.1 Acidobacteriota bacterium | reverse complement strand
TTGATGATCCGGTACGTCGTTCCGAAACGCCGATGTGGCTTCTGAAACCAGGGATCGAGCACGCCGTCTTCGGCCACACGATTCATGACGCCATTGGCACCGATGATCGATGTATTGACCGCTCCCGACAAGATCATCACACCGACAATCACGACGAACATGTGGAACGCCAGACGAATCAACTCGGGACCTACCAGGTAATTCGTTAGGCCGCCCAGAAGGTTTTCTGCGTACTGCAATCGCACGCTGTCCGGGATGATCATCGCAGCGAGCAAAGTGATGACGCCCGTGGAAATAACGGCGTACGCGCAAACAATATTGCCGGTCCGATACAGGTTCTTCAGTTTGGGATACGAGATCTCCCTATACACCTGGGCAAGCGTTTCAAAGCCACTCATGGAAAGCAGGCTGTGTCCGAATGCGATGATGATCGCCACCACGGGTATCGTCGGCCAAAGGGTTCCTTTGAACCAACCGAGTCCTTCATCGCTGAACTGCAGGTTCGCCGGTGTCGGAGCCGGCGGCATCTGGGCAGGTCCGCGGATGGCAAGCGTGATGCCGCACCAGACAAGAAACATGACCACCATGACGGTGGTCACCTGCATGATCCGCAAAGCCTTCGTGCTCGATTCGTGCAGTCCTTTGATGTTGTACCACCAGAAATACAACGTCACACCAATGCCGAAAAAGACCGCAAAGTAATTCGGCGACAGCCGAAACTGCAAATGCAAAAGCTCGCTGGTCTCATTCGCTAAGCGGCCGAGATATTGGCCGGCGCTGACGCTGCTGATGGGCCCAGTCAGAACGTAGTCAAACATGAGCGCGGAAACGGAAAGCCTCGCGATGAACGGTCCCATCGCATCGCGCACGACCACGTAAACGCCGCCGCGCACGAACATGCTGCTGCTTTCCATGTAGATGGATCGAACCGCAAAACTGAACAGCATGACAGCGAGGATGAACCAGGGCGCGCTTCTGCCGATTGCCTGCTCTGCAATTCCTCCGACGTAGTACACCGTCGATCCCAGATCATTCAGAACAATTGCTGCCGCCCGCCAAAACGAAATAAACGCGAGCATGACCGTACTGGCGACGACGACTTTGGTTGTATTGGGGCGTGCTTCAGATACCGGCGTTTTGTCTTTCATTGGAAGGCGTGAAATCAGAGCACATAGCAACGGTATGCGACGCAGAATAAAGAAGTCATAAAAATTCCATGATGATTTAATAAACTTAGAGACAATTGCGTAGGCGCGGCAACTGTAGGAACGGTTTATGACCGCCCGTTTTTCCGGCAATCAACGAAACACGGGCGGTCATAGACCGCCCCCACAGTCCTGGAAGGAGAAGCGTTAGTTGTCCCAAAAAGAACGGTCGGCTGCAACCCGCATTGTCGTGGCCAGCACAGTGATGCTGTCGTTTATTTCGTTCTGGCGCGGCGCTGCGATCGTTCTCAGTGACATGGCTTCCTCGGCTTTTTACGCCGGCGGTATTGCTGAAGGCGCAGTCGGCAGAAGCGCTCCGTGGTTCGTTCTGGCTGTGATGTTGTTCAGTTTCGCGGTCCGTTCGGTGTACATGGAGAGCTGCAGCATGTACGTGCGCGGCGGTGTTTACGTCGTCGTGCGCGATGCGATGGGACCTTTCCTCGCGCGGCTGTCCGTTTCCGCCCTGATCTTCGACTACGTTCTAACCGGCCCCATCAGCGCCGTCAGCGCCGGCCAATATTTAGCGGGCGTCATCAACGAAATATCGGAGATGCTGCACGCCGGTACACCGATTCCGCCCTACGAGTTCGCTGCGGCCTTCGGAATTGTCGCCACCGCATATTTTTGGTGGAGCAACATCAAGGGTGTTCATGAATCGAGCAGCAAGGCGCTGCGGATCATGCAAATCACCACAGTCATGGTCGTGCTGTTCCTCGTCTGGTGCGCATTGACGCTGCTCGAGCGCGGGCCAGCTCAGATTCCGCCCGCACCGCTCCCGTCGAATTTGCAATTTGGGCAGAACGATCTCGGATGGCTGGCAGGAACGCGATGGATTCAGATCTCCGCTGTCGCGATTGTCGTCGCTTTTGGCCACTCGCTGCTGGCGATGAGCGGTTTTGAAACACTGGCTCAAGTCTATCGCGAGATCGAAACCCCGAAATTGCAGAACCTGAAGAGGACCGCAAACATCGTTTGCGTCTATGCAGTCATTTGTACCGGCGTCATCACGCTATTGGCAGGAATGATCATTCCCGATTCCATCCGGCCGCAGTACGTGAATAACCTCCTGGGCGGCCTTGCCACGCATCTGGTTGGGCCTCAACTGCTGCGGCTCGCTTTCCACATGTTCGTCGTCGTTGTCGGAGTGCTGATTCTTTCCGGAGCCGTCAACACATCCATCATCGGCGCCAATGGCGTTCTGAATCGGTTGGCCGAAGACGGCGTGTTGGTTCCCTGGTTCCGGCGGCCACATCGGAAATTCGGAACGTCTTACAGGCTGATCAACACGATCGTTGGCCTTCAGGTGGTCACGATTGTGGCAAGCCGCGGCGACGTGAAGTTGTTGGGCGAAGCATATGCGTTCGGCGTCGTCTGGAGCTTTTTCATGAAGGCTCTGGGCGTTGTTGTATTGAGATTCAAGCGCCACGATCAGGAGTACAAGACGCCGCTCAACATCACTGTAGGAAATCGTGAAATTCCCATCGGCTTACTCTTAACGACCTTGGTTCTTTTCTTCGTGGCTGTCGCCAACCTTTTCTCCAAGCGAGTTGCGACGATTTCCGGTGTGGGATTCACTCTGTTCCTGTTTATCGTGTTCACCCTCTCTAGTCGCCTGAATGCGAAAACGCGGCGCGAAACAAAACAAGGACTGGAGCAGTTCAATCTGGATATGCGTCCGGAAATTGAAACAGGTACGGGCGCCATTCACGCCCGGCCGGGCTGCATTCTGGTGGCGGTGCGGAATTACAACCGCATGTCCCATCTTGACAATGTGCTTCAGAAAACGAATCTCCGCCGACACGATATCGTTGTGATGACCGTCCGTGGTGTTTCCACTGGCGCCGGCGAATACGATTTGGCGGAAAACCAACTTTTCACCGACGATGAAAGAGAATTGTTCACGCGCGTCGTTGCGATGGCCGAAAAAGAAGGCAAAACGGTTGATCTTTTGGTTGTACCCGCCGTCAATCCTTTCGACGCCATGGTGCAAACCGCGGCAAAGCTGCAGGCGTCGCGACTTGTCACCGGAGTCTCGGCGCGTATGGACTCGGAAGAACTTGCCCGCCGCATCGGCAAGGCATGGGAAAAGCTGCCGGAGCCGCGCCATCCATTCTCGCTTGAGATCATTACACCGGACAGACCGTCGACGTTTGTCAACCTGGGTCCACATCCACCGCGTCTATGGCCCGAGGACATCGATCTCGTCCATGAACTATGGCTCGAACTCAGCGATAAATATGCGGGATCTAAATTGCATCACCGGGATATCGTCGGGGTCGCGCTCCGCCGCATGCGAGGGCAGTTGCAATCCCAAGAACGCGATGAAGTCGTCCATGACATTCTGGAAGAAGTCGAGCACCGCAAAGAGCCGGCACTCACTCGGGGAAACGGAAGCGGTAGCCCACCCAAGGTTCGGTAACCAGATATTTCGGATGGGATGGATTCTTTTCGATCTTTTTTCGAAGCTGGTTGATGAACACTCTCAAGTACTCGACTTCATTTCCGTAGTCGGGTCCCCATACCGACTGCAATAACTTCGTGTGCGGGATCGGCACATTCGGATGCGCCACCATATACTGCAGAAGATCAAACTCCTTCGGCGTGAGCCGAGCCTCGCGATTTCCAACGGCAACACGACGCAAACTGAAATTGATTTCGACATCATCGAATCGAACCACCTGCATCTCGGTCGAAAGTTGAGGCGACCGGCGAAGCGCGGCACGGATACGTGCGAGCAGTTCGGGGGAACTGAAAGGTTTGGTCATGTAATCGTCGGCGCCGGCATCGAGGGCGTCGACTTTGTCGGTTTCCGCATCGCGCACCGTCAGCATGATGATCGAAACGTCGGAGGTTGACCGGATCGTGCGGCATGTCTCCAGCCCACTCATCCCGGGCATGTTCATATCAAGAATGATGAGATCCACCTTCGCATCACGCAGCTTTTCCAGTGCTTCCTCGCCGTTGCGCGCATCCAGAATTTCGTAGCCTTGCGCCACAAGCGCCATGCGCAGCACTCGGCGGATTTGAGGATCGTCATCGACGATGAGAATTCGAGCAGAAGACATATTCGCTTACGTGCTTGGCCGGTTCACATTCCTCGCACCCCTTCGGGGGTGCGCTGGCTAGCCGTATGGGGTACCCCGGGTATCGCTTCCCTGGCAGCCCTCCGGGCTGCGTTTCCGCACGCCGGAGGCGTGCAAGAAAATTAGCCAGGGGTGAGCGAGCGAAGCGAGCCACCCCTGGTATTGGTACTATCTAGAAACCGCACCCCGAGCGGGGTGCGAGGAACGTGATCCGCCCCCGCTGCTGACCGTTAGCCAACCCCCCAGTTCCTAAATTCAACAATTGTGCACCTACACACCGACCGGTATGCTCACCACAAACTCCGTGCCGCTCTCACTACTGCGGAGCAGTTGAACATCACCGCCATGTGCAACAAGGATACTCCGGGCCACGGGTAATCCCATGCCGGTTCCAGCCACCTGCCGCCGCACATTGCGGCCGCGATAAAACTTATCGAAAATCCTGACGCGCTCAGCTTCCGAAAGCGGCTCTCCCTGGTTGCGCACTGCAATGACAACCTTGCCTTGTGCCAGTTGTGATGAAATCTGTATCACCGATTTTCTCGGTGAATATTTCAGCGCATTGTCAATGAGCTGCCTCAAAGCGAGCTGGATCAGATCGGCATCAACGAGAACGGTGCCAAGATTCGGCGCAATTGAAACGTCCAGCCGCCGGCCATCGCATTGCGGCTCCATCTGGGCAAGAACGGTTTGAATCAGAATGTCCACCGAATGCCATTCGCGATTCAGATGGATCTTACCTGCTTCAATTCGGGCGACACGCGTTGCCTCGGTCACTAATCGGCTCAACCGCTCTGCTTCCTGATCGACAACTGTGAGTAGTTCCTGTTGCTGCGCGGCGTCGGACACGTTCGACGCCAGCAGTGCCGTTGTCGCCGCTTTGATGGATGTGAGCGGCGTCTTGAATTCGTGCGCCAGACCATCGAGCAGTGTCGATTTAAACTCCTCACTTTCCTGTGCCGCTTGCGCCCTCGTAACGATTTCGCGGCTGCGCGCGTTCTCCAGGCTGATCGCAATGAGATTCAAAAGGGCGTGAAGCGCGGTATTCGAAAGCTCGGCGCCTCGAATAGCAATGCTGCCGATGCTGTTGCCTCCCAGGTTGATGGGAGCGAAAATCGTCCCGGTCCGATCATCTTTCGATGGAGATCCGGTTTGAGCGATTTGCCTCAATCGAGCCTCCACTTCGGGCAGTTCCCCGAGACCACTGCGATGAACCAGATCACTGGTTCGGTCGTAGATCGCAACGGCAGGAATCTCACAAATCCGAGCCAGCTCACTTGCGATTCGATCGCCGATCGGCTGATTGCTCTCCATTGCCAGTATCGCGCGGCTTAACGCATAAAGCCGTTCCATTTCCATTTTGCGCGCGTTCGCCTCGGCAGTGCGGCGTCTGGCGCGATTCGAGAGATCACTGGCGATGAGCGAACTGACAAGAAACGCGAATAGCGCTACCCAGTTTTCCGGATCCGCAATCGCCCATGTTCCCACTGGCGGAAGGAAAAAATAGTTGAAGCAGATAGTGGCGATAACCGAGGCGACAACCGCCTCCGTGATTCCCCACCACGCAGCGACGACCAATATTGCGATCAAATACGCGAAGCCGACCGTCGTCGCATTCAAAATGGCGAACATCCGGAAAACAAGCGTGATCAAAACCGCCAACGATGCCGCTGCCGGAACCCGCAGCTTGCGGGACAAACTCATCTCCACAATCAACGCCTCGATTTCAAGTCTTTGATGATCTCGCGGCTGGCATTCGCTCCCGGCGCGCCGGTGATGCCGCCGCCCGGGTGCGTACCCGCGCCGCACAGATACAGCCCTGTGATTGGCGTGCGGTATTGCGCCCACCCCAGGAACGGACGGAATGCGAATAGTTGGTCGAGTGCATGCTCGCCATGGAAAACGTGTCCCCCGGTGAGCCCGTACGTTTGTTCCATATCCAAGGGCGTGATGATCTGGCGGTGCACAATCAACTCGCGGATGTTCGGCGCGTATGAGGCGAGCGCATTGAGAACAGTATCGCCGAATTCATCGTGGCGCGTGTTCCAATTGCCGTTCTTCAGCCGATAGGGCGCGTATTGAACATGGACCGACATCACATGAGATCCATTGGGAGCGAGCGAAGAATCCGTCACGGACGGAATGCTGATATCCATGTAGGGCTCTGGAGAGAAATCGCCGTACTTCGCCGCATCGAAGGCTCGCTCGAGATAGTCCGTGTCCGGCCCGATATGGATGTGCCCCAACAACTCGCCGCTGCTCTTGCTGAGCGCAGAAAAGGCAGGCAGTCCGGATAGCGCAAGGTTCACTTTTGCCACTGTCCCTACAGCACGATAGGCTCGAACCTTCGTCAAAAATGTGGGATCCAGGTCTGTTGCATCTACAAGCTGAAGAAACGTGCGACGCGGATCGGCGCTGGAGACCACGGCGTTCGTGACGATCTCTTCTCCGGTCTCCAATACGACCGACGCAGCCTTACCATCCTTCACGCGAATATGCGTGACGTTCGCATTTGTTCGGATCTGGGCTCCTGCAGCTGACGCGGCCTTCGCCACGGTTTGGCTCACCGCGCCAACTCCGCCACGCACTAGCACGGCATCGCCAGCGAAAGCCGTATGCAGGAGTAAGCCGGCGCTTGTGCCCGCCGAACGCGGTCCGGCAAACGATCCGAAGATGCCGTGTGCAGCAACGGTGGCTCGTACCAATTCATTTTCGAACCATTCTGCGGCCAGATCTGCAATAGGCATCGGTGCCCATCGAATCAGCCGGTAGGCATCTTTCTGATCGAGGCCGCGAAATTTCAACGCGAATCTGGTGAAATTCAGATAGTCCTGAATGTTCAAATCATCGATATCGGGCGGAGTCGCCGAGACGAGCGGCGCAAGAGCGGCACCCAGCCGTTTCAAACAGTCATGAAATTGCGGATAGCTCATACTATCGTGCGCCGAAAACGCCGCTAACTCGGCTGCGGCGCGCCGCGGGTCCTCGTACATGCGCAAGGCACGGCCGTCGGGGTGAAGCGCAACGAGGCCAGTATTCCCTTTCTGCGGCGAGACGGCTTCTAGCTGCAAATCCTTCACAATCTGCGGCAGCATCGGCCCGGCTACGTGCAGAAGAGTTGGGCAACGAAACCCCGGATGGATTTCCTCCGTTACCGCCACACCACCCACAAGCTCGCGGCGTTCAAGAACGAGCGGCGCGAACCCCGCCTTCGCAATGTAGAACGCGGCTACCAGACCGTTAACTCCGCCGCCGACGACCACGACACGTGCCGCATTCGCCATTAACGTTTCCACCCGCTCAGGATCTTTTCCGCCGCATTTCGTCCTGGCGCGCCCATGATGCCGCCACCGGGATGCGTCGCGGACCCGCACATATAAAGGTTGCGTATTGGCGTTCGATATTGTGCCCAGCCAGGCACCGGCCTCAGAAAGAACAACTGCTCGAGCGAGAGTTCACCTTGAAAGATGTTGCCTTCGGATAATCCAAATTTTCGCTCAATGTCTAAAGGTGTCAGCACCTGACGATGCAGAATGATGTCCCGCAGATTTGGCGCATACTCGGCAAGCGTGTCGATCACCGTGTCGCCGAACTCGTCGCGCTTCTCATCCCATGTTCCCTCCTTCAGATGATATGGGGCGTACTGGACGAAACATGACATGACATGCTTACCCGGCGGTGCGACCGACGGATCCGTCAGACTTGGAATCACGATATCGATATATGGCCTTCGGGAGTAACGTCCATACTTGGCTTCGTCATAAGCCCGTTCCATGTACTCCACGCTCGGTGAAATGGAAATTGCTCCCCGCAGATGCGGTCCTTCACCGGGAAAGCACTTGAAGTTTGGCAGCGCATCGAGAGCTAGATTGACTTTGCCCGACGAGCCGCGGAACTTGTACCTCGTCACATCTTCAACGAAATCCTCAGGCAAATGTTCGCTGCCAACCATTTTCAAAAACGTTAACCGCGGATCAACACTGGAGGAGACAATGTCTGCGCGGATTTCATCTCCGTTCTCGAGGACAACACCTTTTGCCAGGCCATTTTCAACGATGATCTTGCCAATCCCCGTCTGCGTGCGGATCTCTGCTCCGGCTTCGCGTGCCGCATTCGCAATTGCATTCGAGATGGCGCCGGTGCCTCCGCGCACCAGACCCCATGAGCGAAAGGCGCCGTCGATCTCGCCCATGTAGTGATGTAGTAGAACGTAGGCGGTCCCCGGCGAGCGAACTCCGAGAAAGGTGCCGATAATGCCCGAAGCCGACATTGTTGCTTTGAGCACATCCGTCTCGAACCATTGATCCAGAAAATCGGCAGCGCTCATCGTCATCAGTTGGACCTGGTTATACTTATCTTCGAATGGAAGCTTCTGAAAGCGCCGGGCGAGGGAGAGAAGGTTTTTTAAACTTTTCAAAGCGAGCGATGTGGGATCCGGCGCTGTCATGGCGAGAATGGGTTTAACAAAGCGGCCCATCTCAACCATGGCCCTGCCGTACTCGTCGTATGCTTCGGCATCAAGCTTGGAATGTCGCGCGATTTCAAGACGGGTCTTCGCGTGATCGTTCACACGCCAGAGATAATCGCCATTCGGCATCGGCGTGAATGTTCCATCCAGCGGAAGAATTTCCATCCCGTGCCTCGGTAGATCCAGCTCGCGAATGATTTCAGGCCGGAGCAGCGATACGACATACGAGGCCACAGAAAACTTGAACCCCGGAAAGACCTCTTCCGTCACCGCGGCGCCCCCCAGCACGTGCCTGCGTTCGCAGACCAGAACCCGCCTTCCTGCGCGTGCAAGGTACGCCGCGTTCACCAATCCGTTATGCCCGCCGCCAATGACGACGACGTCGTAGGTGGAATGCATCTTTCGATTGTAAGACTTTAGAGCCGGGGATGGGCGACGAGACACACATCGCAAAATTGTCCTCGTTCCCCGCTGGCGTGCGCTGGCTGGCATGAGAATCGGTTGGCCCACACAAATGCAGTCAACTCTTCGATGAACCGTTGCTTAATCACGGGTTTCTTTCAAAACAGCACAGTGAAGCCTGCCGCTCGGAAGTGCTTGTCATTGGTGAATGCTTCGGTGATGCCCAACCGACGCATTACCAAAAAGGAGTCAAGATTCACAGCCCGCAGAATAGCTTCTTCAAAATTGTCAGCGTGGTAGAACGCCCAAAGTGCGGCCTCCAAAGAATGCACAACGTATCCCGAGCCCTTGATCACGGGTGGTTGCTTCACGCGAAAAGAACCGCAAGCGACTTCTGCGATTCGCGCCGACAGGGGATGTTCAGACCAGATACCGGCGATCGGTTCGTACATCTCGCCGAGCAAACGTTCCTTCGATTCTCCGCCGAGCGCGCCGACCAGTAACCCCGCCATATATCGAACTCCTGATAGGCGGCCTCTGCTGCGGCATGCCACTGGTCCCGAATATCCCAGACCGCAATCAGCCCGACGGTATCGACGAACACGTCGTTCATGGCTGATGCTCATTGTGCCGTTCGGCGGTGTCCGAATGCCCGGAGTCATATCGCTCTCCGAGAATCTCGTAAATCTTGGCCAGCCCTTCGCTCATCCGAGGTGAGGGGGGGAGCACCCTCACTTGAACTTCGACGTCCTGACCCTCCGGCACCCCCAAATCCTCGTCGAGTTCAATTGTCTTCCCATGAACTTTGCCGTGAGTTGTCTTAACCATTTTTACCTCTTCCCTTCTATTCTTTTATTCTTTCCCAGCTTGCGCGTTCCGGCGTTGACGTTTTTGGTTTAGTGTCTTCTCCGCTGCTCCGCCGGATACAAATGCGGTAGTCGTCCTCGGCCTCGATTGGTTGCTGGTCCGTCGGCTTTGCGAGATCCAATACGCCTTTGTCGTAAATCAGTTTGCCTCGATCGTTCAGACCGGCACGGCGACATTGGCGCAGCCAATCCAGCAGGTCCACATCACGGGCCGATCCTTGTCGCACACAGGCACACCAGCCATGAGCGCAATGGCGAATCGCTTGCGCAATGGCGAATCGCTTGATCCGCCCTAACCGAAACAATATAGATCTGGCGAAAGCTCGCATTTCTCTTCGCATGACACCACGCGTAGGCTGAGCACCGCAAGTCGAACATATGAGTTATCTCAGATCACGGCCGCACTGAGGGCAAA
The DNA here is from genome assembly GCA_003222755.1 of Acidobacteriota bacterium. Classification (GTDB taxonomy): domain Bacteria; phylum Acidobacteriota; class Terriglobia; order 20CM-2-55-15; family 20CM-2-55-15; genus 20CM-2-55-15. Next base: position 7,523 of record QHXA01000063.1, on the reverse strand, counting down.
ACTTAAAGCTGGCCTCAACCAAAAATCCACATGACAGACAGTTTTTGTCATCTACAAAATCACTCCGCCAAATAGGGTTTAGCTAACTGTAATCGAACTCCCGCCGACGGATTTCTCCACCTGAATCCTGGCCTGCATACGATCGTTGTGCAGTGCGTTGGCGCGTTGCATCATACGTTTATAGATCGCCGCTACAGTCAAATGCGTCCCTGACGAACTGCGCGCCCCCGCTAAATTACCGCATCCGCTGCGTGGTGCGAACCCTTCACAGTGGCAATTGCATGAACATCGTATCTATCCAACGATCGAATTTGAATCCGACTCCACGCAGCACGCCGGCGTGCTGAAAACCGAGTTTTTCGTGAACGCGCACGGATGCCGTATTCTCGCTGTCCCCGATCACCGCCACGAGTTGTCGGCCGCCCCACACTCGACAAGCTTTGATCAACTCGGCCAGCAACGCCTCACCGATGCCGCGTCCGGTGTGGTTGTAATGGACGTACACAGAATCCTCCAACGTGAAGCGATACGCGACACGTGTCCGATAGAGCGTTGCGTATGCATAACCGATGACGATGTTGCCGCTCTCGGCCACCAGATACGGCAGACCGCGGCTGACGATATCTGCCCTACGGCGCACCATTTCGTCAGCATCCGGTGGATCGATCTCAAACGACCCGGTGCCGTGCAGAACGTGATACGCATAGATCCCAGTAATAGCCGCAATATCAGAATCCTTTGCGCTACGTATTTGAATGTCCACATTCATGATCTAACCTCGCAGCCAGTGCCAATCTTCTCACGTACTATAATGGCTCGCATGAACATCAAAAACATCAGCCCTGAAGAGACAAAAGACATTCTGAACAGCGACAGCAGTGCCGTTTACGTCGATGTTAGAACCGAACAGGAATTCAACAATGGACACGTGCCTAAGGCCATTAACATTCCTGTTGTCTGGCCGGATCCCTCGACGCGCCGGATGCAGCCGAATCCGGACTTCCTTAAAGTAGTTTCAGCGCATCTTCCGAAGGATAAGCGGATCATCGTGGGCTGCCAGGCCGGTGGCCGTTCTCAATTCGCCGCCGAGTTGCTCGCGCAGGACGGTTTCCAGGATGTGTCCAATATGCAAGGTGGTTTCGGCGGTGCACGAGACCCGATGGGCCGCGTCGTGACGCCGGGCTGGAGCCAGCTTGGATTCCCGATCGAAACTGAGATTCCCGCCGAAAGCTCTTATGCCTCGCTGAAAACTCTGTTGTGAGGATACAATCACGCAACGAGAAAGGAGATTCAACGTGACACGTCGTTTGAATATGATGACCGGCTCGACGGTTCTGTTCGCCGTCTTGTTGGCGCCGATACCCGCTAGTTCGCAATCGAAAGCGGTTTCGGGTTGGTATCCATATGGAAAAGAGTTTCCGGCCCTAAACTCTCCCGCGCCGAGACTACCCAACGGAAAACCGAGCATGGGCGGAATGTGGGGCCAGGTCCGGCGCGCTGACGTAACGAATTCGCGTGTAGCCCCCGGCTACATCGCGCAACTTCCGTTTACCGAGTGGGGCAAGCAGCAATGGGAAACCTACGATCCGGTTCACAACGGTGACTATGCCGGAAGTTGCTTACCATTTGGCTTTTCACGGACCGTCTACGGCCCGCATCCGATTCACATCGTGCAGGACAATGACCAGATCGTTTTTCTTGCCGAGCAAAATACCTGGTTCCACCTGGCGCCAACGGATGGTCGTCCGTTCACTAAGGATCTGCCGCCTTCGTGGTGGGGAGAGTCCGTCGGCCATTGGGAAGGCGACGCGCTGGTTATCGAGACCACGAACATGAATGGCTACATCAAAGTGGATACCATCGGACACCCGCTCAGCAACCAGGCGCGGCTTACGCAAACTTTCAAGCGAATCGACTTCGGGCATATCGAACACACATTCACAGTGAACGACCCGAAGACATACACAAAGCCCTGGACCGTTACTGATCTGTGGACGATCAAGCCGGCCGATGATCGAGTCATGGAATATTCGTGCGAGGAGAACAACGAAGGCTTATACGATGGCACGATTGTCCGTTGGAAAGTACCGAAGGGCGTGGACTAAGCACCCCTTCAGGGTGCGGCTGTTTTTTGGTTTTAGACAACCGGGGGTTGCGCTCGCTCCCGCTCGCTTAACCCCCGGCTAATTTACTTGCACGCCTCCGGCGTGCCGTACTACTTCAACGCAAACACGAATAGCGAATTGCCCGCCGCAACCTCGACGTATTGCTTTCCCCCCAACGAGTAAGTCATTGGACCCGAGATGACGCGCCCGCCGACCGGGAATTTCCAAAGCAACTTTCCATCTCGCGCATCGAGCGCATAAAAGTAGCCTTCGCGGCCTCCGCTGAAGAGCAGATTCGAAGCGGTGGTCAAGACGCCGGCATCGGTGACATCGGTCATCTTGAACTGCCATTTCATTTGGCCGGTGTGCGGATCGACTGCGCGAATGGCACGTATCCCTCATCTTCTTTCGCGTAGTTATTTACCGTCGTTCGGATCCCAGTCGGAGTGGTCGGGCGCGGTGTACCGCCTCCGAAGTTGCGGCCCTCTTGATATTCCACCGGTTGCTTCACGTACAGGCTCGAGTAGTTCGCCCATGTAGGGATATAGAACAGCCCCGTCTTCGGACTGTAGGATGGGTTATACCAATTGGTTCCTCCTTGATTCCCCGGCAAAATCAACGTTCCTTGCGCCGACGGCGTCATGCCGGGGATCCTTTGCGGCCGGCCCTTCTCATCAAAACCGCTGGCCCAGTTCACTTCGACGAATGGTTTCCCGAGCAAGAATTGCCCAGTGGCGCGATCCAGCACGTAGAAGAATCCATTTCGATTCGCCCACAGCATGAGTTTGCGCTGGCTGCCCTGCCACTGCGTGTCGACGAGAACAGGCACTTGCGTGGAATCGTAGTCGAACTCGTCGTGTGGCGAAAACTGGTAATGCCATTTCAGCTTGCCGGTGTCTGCATCGAGCGCCACGACGGAGCAACTGTAAAGATTATCGCCGCCTCGATCATCGCCATTCCAATCGGGACCTGGATTTCCAATGCCCCAATACGTGAGATTGAGATCGGGATCGTAAGAGCCGGTCACCCAAACCGAAGCGCCTCCGTGTTCCCAAGCATTGTTGCTGGCCGGCCACGTTTCATGTCCCGGCTCACCGGGACCGGGGATCGTATAGAACCGCCACGCCTCCTTACCGGTCTTTGCATCGTATGCAGCAATGAAACCGCGGATGCCGTATTCACCACCTGCGGTGCCCACAATGACTTTGTCCTTCACGACGAGCGGCGCGACCGTCATCGCGTAGCCCGACTCCGGTTTCGCGACAGCCACGTTCCATAACGGGCGCCCACTCTTCGCATCGACTGCAATGAGCCGAGCATCGATGGTTGCCATAAACAGAGTGTCGCCCAAAATAGCCAGGCCTCTGTTCACGCGGCCGCAGCATGGGCGCGCGGCCTGCGCGGGAGTGTAGTTATAGGTCCAGAACACACGGCCCGTCGCCGCATCGAGCGCAACAATGTTGTTCGGCGCCTCGACGGTATACATGATGCCGTCCGTCATGATGGGTGTCGCTTCGAATTTCTCGAGTGACCGCGCCTGGAAGATCCATTGCAGCTCGAGGTTCTTCACATTCTCCGGAGTGATCTGAACCAGCGAACTATAACGCTGGCCGTTGTAATTACCGGAATAGGTCAGCCAGTTCTGAGGTTCTTGTCCGGCGCGAAGTATACGTTCGTAGGAAACCTGCGCCTGAAGCGAAGCGGCCGTGATGAGTGTCAGGAGAATAGTTCTTCGAATCATTGCGCCTGTCCTTTCAGAGAACTGAGGTAGCTGATCAGATCGGAAAGCTCCTGGGTGCTCAATTTGTCTTTGTAAGACGGCATCGTGGATTTGTCGACGAACGCGAACTCGCGCAAGTTGGATTTTGAGAATGACTTCAGCTTCTCGTCCTTCGCATCAAGAAGCTGGACCGTGAAGCTGTCTTGATTCAGAAGCCTTCCGGTAATCGTCGCGCCGTCGCGCGTCACGATTTTGATGAGCCGGTTCGCCGGAACAATCTCGGCATCCGGCTCGATCAGCGATCGATGCAGCTCCACAGAGCGTCGCTGCGCACCAATTTGGCTGAGGTCCGGCCCAGCGCGCGAACCCACATCGCCGATACGATGACAATTTGTGCAGCCGCCTTTACTTTCAAAAACAGCTTTGCCTCGGGCTGCGTCGCCCGTGGGAAGTGCAGCAACGGCAGCAGCCGTGGCGGCCATCGAGCGCAAGTACGCCACAATCGTTTTCGCATTCGGCTCGGAGATGTTGTTCATGCCGGCCATAGCCGTATTCGGAACACCATTCCGGATCAGCTGCACAAGTTCTTCGTCCGTGGAAGCGCGCCGGAATTTCCCGTGGCCGATGTCCGCGTTGGCGACATTGTCACCATCAGGGCCATGACATCGTGTGCAATTCGCCGCATATTGCTGACGGCCCGCTTCAATTTCCGATGACGTGTATTCATGCTGTGCGATCACAGGCACCGCACCTGCTGCCAACATCGAAATGAAAAGGCAACTCCTGATTGCGATTGCCCACATCGTTTGTACCTCCCAAACCGCGAGATATTGGCGCGAATTCTACTCCGGGCTCGAAGACGTTTGCTATAAAATCGCGACCGGCAATGCATGCTGCAAGGCGACTCGCAATCATTACCGCGCTGACGTTTGTGTGTCTCCCGTCGAGCGGGCGGGCGCAGGGCATCGATTTCGCAACTATTGACGTTCAAACCGTCCAAGTCGCGGACGGGCTATACGTGCTCATGGCAGGCCCGGCGCAAGGCAATATCGCCGTGTCGCGTACCCCTGGCTAATTTCCTGGCACGCTTCCGGCGTGCAGCACCGCTCATCGGTGCGCCAGCCCCGTTGCGGGAATCCTGACGCGATAGAGCGGCCGGTTGCGCTCATCTTTCAAGATAAACACTCCACCGACAGTCGGTAGGGCCGTTTGCCCGCCCTGGAAAATCAGAGACGGACACTCCACACCGCCTGAATTCATTTTGCCGCCGATCCTCGCCTGATACGTCCCGGACCGGAACTCCGCCGGCGGCCGAAGAAACAAATTAATGTTCATCGTGACCATGTCATCGCCGTCTGTAAAACGTGCTTCAGCCTTCACGAACGCGCCATCCCGAAGACCATAAAATCCATCGAATTTCAGCGGCAACACGACAGGTCCGTCACCATCAATGCGCTCAAATCGATACTCGGCACCTGCACATCCGAGTAGCAACATCGCTACGATTAAAAGAAGAAACCGGCTCATCGCATCAATATCTCATCTGCAGCCGCCGCATCCAACTGGCGTTCTGGTTTCAGGAACGGTATTTTCTCTGTCGAATGGGACAATCACGATTTGAGCAGAGTCCGCGCAGCGCACTGGTCGAATCGACTCTAGTCACGCTCGCAGCTCTGATGCTGTTTCTCCCCTTTCTTTCAATACAGTACGACACGAACGGACTAATCGAAGCACTCGCTGTCGAATCCGGAGAACTGTTTCACAAAAATCATCTCCTGTATCGAGTGATGGGCTGGGTCGCCTATCGTGGACTGCAGCTTACGGGTCATTCGCCGAGAGCAATCGTTGTGCTGCAGGTAATGAACGCGATTTGCGGCGCCGTGGGCGTCGGTCTTGCCTACCTGACGTATAACCGAGCAGCACGCAATAGGCAGGCCGCCATCGCCGGCAGTCTGTTTCTCGGATGTTCTTTCACCTACTGGCTCTTCAGTACCGACGCGGCTTACATCACTGTCGCAGCCATGTTTGCCAGTGCGAGCATGGCGGTCCTCCTATACCTAACTGCGCCTCTCGGCGCTGTCATTGCGGGCGCACTCACGGTACTGTCGATCCTGACGTGGCAGGCTAGTGTGTTTCTCGTCCCTGCATTGAGCTTCCTCCTATTCGAACTCAGACGTGATCTGCCCAAACAGACACGCGTACGCTACGTGGTCATATACGCTGGTACGGCTTGCCTCATTTCCTTTCTCAGCTACACGCTGGTTGCTTTCGCGCAGCATGGCCCTATGAGTGTTTCGTCACTTGTGCGATGGCTTACGACCTATGGCGAAGCCGGCACGTTGCCGATGTGGGGTAAGTGGGAAGCTGAACGTATAGTGATTGCGGCGGGGAGCGCGCTATGGTCCATCGTGCCTACGCCACTGGCCGTACCGCTCAGCCAATTGAACTGGACTATCCAACGCGGCCGCATTGCAGTCGATGTGGCAATCGTGGGATTCGCACTGCTGAGTCTGCTGGCCGCTTTAAAAACTCGAGCACAAGCCCTAAGGTTCTTCGTTGCTTATCTGGTTTTTCTGCCGTTTATCGTGTGGTGGGATCCATTCGAGCCGAAATGGTTCGTCGTTCCAAACCTGTTCCTGGCCGGGTTCTTTGCGGCTGCTCTGGCGCCATGGTTTCGTAACCGCTACGCATCGAGTGCTAAACTTCATCACCACAATGCGGCCCCGCCACAGCGATGTGGGCCCAGATCGACGCATGGCTCAATGCGTCGCGGAAAACATGCATCCGAATGATTTGGTCATCGCCGCGGAGTGGGGCTGGCCAGACTACCTCGAATATCTCTATGGCCGCCGATCGCTGAGCCTCATTAACAATTTCCCTACCGTGGAAGACACGCTCAAGGAAGTTCACGACACCGGCGGGAGAGCGTATATATCAGATCCAAACGCCTATTCTGACAATCACGTTGCATGGCTTCAGAGCCAGTCCGGCATCACCCGCGATGACTTGAACCGCCTGGCGGATAGGCCCGCATTCTCGTGTTACGGAAGAACCGTCTTTTCCGTACGGACGTCCCGGTAACCTTGACCAGCTTTTCGTGTGGTCTTCTGTAGGGGCGGTCTATGAGCGCCCAGGATTTCGCAATTGGAAACCGTGGGCGGTCATCGACCGCCCCTACAGCATCACGAAATCTTTCCTGAAAGAATCATCGGGAGTGGTTTCAATTCGCGCCGCAGAGGATCTAATGCCAGCCCGAGAGCTTCCAGTGTGAATGCCCCCAGTAGCAAGCTATCCCCTTCCTCGCCAAAAATGACGTCCGCTCCGCCGATCCGGTCCTCATACTTGAAGAGCGCAATTCCCTTCTTTCTAGTGATCGTCGACCCGTCGGCGAGCCGAAATTCCTGGTTGGCCAGCGGCTTGATCCGGAGTTTACGCAGTATTCGTGATGGTACGACGGAGTAGACGGCGCCCGAGTCGACCAAGAACTCGAGTTCTTCTGTTACGTTTGGTTTGGCTGGATTGCCCACCTTCACCCGGAGTACCGTTAACCCCACGTTGTTTCGTTCCTTCCTCGTGATGCAGGTCACGTCAGTTTTTGGGAACAGCCCGTTTGATTCACTTCTAGAAACGTTTATGTTAGAGCAGTTTCCAGAACGTAATATACATTTACCTGATGCCGGTCGGAACCGCATTTCACG
>QHXA01000724.1:609-5602 GCA_003222755.1 Acidobacteriota bacterium | reverse complement strand
TCACCACCATCCGCGTGCGCCGAGTCAAGTAACGGCGGTAGTCCCCCGGGAAGTCCCGAATTTCCATCATGAGCGCGATCGAGCGCATGTCGTTGAAGTAGGTCTCTCTCTCCTCCTGCGTCATCCTCCGGCGGTGCAGGTATTCATAACCCAGAATGCCGTATTCAATGAGCATCGAAAAAACCTGCAAGTATGCCTGGTCCGATATTCTGATCTCGCCTTGTTCCCGGGATCTTTTTTTCTCCACATCGCTGTGGATATGCTTAATGTGTCTGGCCAGCGCCGGTACCGCTTCCTGAGGCATGAAAAACAGTTGCCGCTGATACCGAAGCGTTTTTTCGAAACGGCGGAGGGGATCCGATGGAAGTTTCCCCGTGTAGAAAAGCCAATGGTTTTCCGGATTCAAGGCGAATTCCGCTGCGGCTCCCGCGTAGATCAGGAGGATATTCTCCGCGTCACCCCAAATGGTGCGGGTTATCTCACTTCCGAATAGTCGCGTCACAGGACACTTCCATTTCCACCAACGCTGCGTAAACTTCATCGATCGTTTGATCCAGGGTGGAAGTCCCTGCAGTCAGCCCCACCGTATCCAAACCGTAAAACCATCCGGGCCGAAGCTCCGAGGCCCTCTCCACCTGGAAACAAGGAAGCCCGGCCTTTTCCCCCAGGGCTCGCAGTTGACGCGTGTTGTTCGAGTTCTTTCCTCCCACGACCACCAGCGCTTGCACTTTTGGTAACAGGTCTTCCACTGCTTCCTGTCTTTTTCGAGTGGGGCCGCAAATGGTGTCGATGAAGCGGATTTCTTTGCCGGCATTTTTTCGCGAAATTGTTTCAAAGAGCACATCGAGGAGGGCAGGCGGAGTAGTGGTTTGGCAAACGACAGCGATGCGGTCAGACGGATAAACGAGAACGTCTTCCGGCCTCGCCACCACGGCGAATCGTTCCAGGTCACCCACGATCCCTTGGACTTCAACGTGATCTTTCCGGCCGGCTACGATCACGAAATAACCCTTTTCGTGTAAATCTCTGGCGATTTGATGAACCCGGCTCACGAGAGGGCAAGTCGTATCGATCAAGGTCTTACCGGATGCTTCCAGGGTCCGGCGCTCTTTGTCGCTGAGTCCATGAGCGGTGATCACCACGTTCGGGGTTGAAACGGCAGGAGTGCGGTCACTCTCCTCCAGCGTCGAAAAACCGCGCGCCTTGATTCTTTTCAACACTTCGCCGTTATGAACCAACTGACCGTAAACCGTCGCGCGCTCCGGATAGTCCATCATCATGACGGTGGAGAGCGCGTCCTTTACTCCGAAACACATTCCCATTGCTTGAGCTCTGATGACTTTCATAGCAATCGTCCAAGTTGTTTGCAAATGACTTTGTATCGAAAAGCAGAATACCAGACGAGGCTTTGCATTGTAAAGTACTTGCTTGTTCAGCCACCGGTTTCGGAATTCTACTTTTGGGGTCCCGGTTTCCGGCGCTTCCTCGCGGGCGGACGGGGCGCGGCATTGCGGGTTACAAACTTGTGGGCCATGCCGAGCAAGTCTCGCAACACATCCCGATTGACACGAGACAGACGAACCAGCACGGTGTTAAAGGAACGTAGTGATCTGTTACGTAGTAAACATCGGGATCCGCAGCGATCAGTTCCGCACGATCGTCGAAATCCACGCGAACCATAAGCGATCCAGGTTCGGCCGAGCGATTGATGGCGATGCACGCCATGAGTTTTCCATCGACCTTGAGTGCCGGCACCCGTTCGCAGCGCTCGCCTCGACGCCGGGCAACGCAAGCCCGATATCCCGCACCGTGTCGGAAATCGATTGTGGGCGAAGGAGCAAAGCTTGTCGCGGCGGGAATTCTTGTGGGTATCGCGGGCGCGGCATGATCCAGTCGATGCTGTTCGGTATTCAAAGCACCGATATGGCGTCCTACCTGATTGCTGTGCTGCCGATGGTTGGAGCAGCTTTCCTGGCGAGTCTCTTAACTGCCCGCAGGGCGAGCCGCGTGGATCCCGCGATCACGACGCGCCAGTAGAATTCCGCAGCAACTTGTCAAACGTCACTTGTCCCTTGTCCTGTGGCACGTGTACTTGTCAAACCGACTAGATTACCAACTGACAAAATAAGCTCAATTTAGTCAGCCGGTCATTTGGTCCCTGCGTGATTTGACAAGTACACGTGACATGGGACAAAGGACACCGAGGTTTGGTGTCCAAGATCTCGGGCGAAATCTGACCAAAGAGCCCGGTGCTCGAAAAGGGCACGCCGGGATCTGTGCGGGGGCGGCTTGGGCAACCAGCCGTCCTACCGCGATAGAATTGAGAATTGAGAATTGGTCAGATTCAAAGTCCGACATTCTGGACACCAGACCTTGGAAGGACACGTGACATTTGACATCTTCAAACCCTATTTTTTCGTACCCTTCGTGATTTCCTGATATGCAGTCTCGACGAAGGTTAGAGCAGCGGCGCCGCCGCGGCCACCCGCACCAGCCGCCGCTGCCGCCGGAGCGGCTCCGCGAGCAGGCGCAGCGCCGCCCGCAGGGGCTGCCCCGCGAGGGGGAGCGCCGGGAGCCGGAGCGTCTGGCAATGCCGCCTTGATTTGGTCGACTGTCTTGCCTTCCTTCACCATCGCGGCGATCTTGTTGCGCCGTTCGGTGGTCGCGGCCAGCTTCCGCTGAAGATCGCCCTTGGTCAACAGATCCCCGTGCCCGGTGACGTACGTGTCGGCGTTGAGTGCGATCATTCCTTTCAGGTTCGTCAGCCAGCCCTCGGTCGAGCCGTTCTTTTCAAAATGAATGTTCGGGTTATCGTCGGCGCGGTTCGTCACAACGATGTCGCCCGTTGAGACAATCTTTTGAGCCGGAAGGTACACCACGAGATCGCCGCTCGTGTGCGCGGGCGCGAAGTGATAGAGGTCGAGTTTCACGCCGTCGATCGTTATCGATTCTTTCTTCTTCGTCGTTACCTGGTTCGGCAACCTGTCCTTCGGCGGAGCGCCACGGCCACCAGCCGCCAGGGCTGCTTCCTGTTCCTTCTTATTGTTTTCGTGCGCGATGATCTTGATGCCCGCGGGAAACGCCACCAGGCCGTTGAGGTGATCGCCATCGCTGTGAGTAATGATGGCGGTGGTCACCGGCTTCGCTGTGATCTTGGCGATTTGCGCAAGCAGATCCTTCGCCCCTGCCTCAGTTTGTTTGGCATCCACAACGATGACGCCCGTCTTGCCGATGATGATGGTGCTGTTTCCTCCCGCACCGCCGAGGCCGGCCCACACATCGGGTTTCAGCATTTTCATCGTGATCGGCGGCGGCGCCTGTGGCGCCTGCTGCGCCGTGACTGAAATGGCGAGCGAGCCGCACACAACCACCACGAGTCCTAAGCAAAGAGTCTTTACATGTGACATAGAGAATTTGTCCTTTCGTGGGGAGAACTCTACTACGTCCTGCTTCGGTGAAGTCATTGAAAAGCTATCGAATCGTTTCGGGAATCGTCGTGAATACGCTTGCTGTAAAACGTAAGCCGAGACGACGTATCGACCGGATCAAGTTTTGGTGATTAACGAGGTGGTTTCCGGGGCGAATCGCGTCTATTGAGGATGGTCGGCAGAACCAACGTTCAGCGTACCTTCGATGCACGTCACCGCATGGCCGCCGAGCCAGATCGCATCGTCTTCGAAGCGGACCTCCACTCGTCCGTCGCGCTGGAGACACCGGCCCTGGCTGGCGATATATGAGTTTCGATCGAGCAGCTTGTCGCGGTGGATAAGAGCGGCCACACAGCCGTTACCGCTGCCGCATACCGGATCTTCGGGGATGCCATCGGCTGGGGCGAAGGAACGGACCTCGACGTCGGTTGGCCGACCATCTTTGTGGAAGCCGAAAACATTCAGGCCTGTCAATGCAGAACCCGACAATGCCGCGATCGCTGCCATGTCCGGTTTTAGATTGGTCACCATCTCACCGTCACGCAGTTGCACGGTGAACCACACCACGCCTACATCGATGACTGCAGCACGCTTGATTGCCGTGGCAGCGACGCCGAGCGCAGCGGCAGCATCTGCACGCTGTCGCTCGTCGGGTGAAGTAAAGATCGGTTCGGGTAGCCGGAAGAACAGGCGCTGGCTCTCGATCAGGAGTTCGATCAATCCCTTCTTACACTCCTGTACAAGATGCCCCGCCCGCTTGGGAACACGCCCTCTGCGCAGAACGGCGTGGGCCGAGCCAATAGTGGGATGACCAGCGAACGGAATTTCCGCGCGAGGCGTGAAAATCCGTAGCCGATAATCGGCGGCCGGTTCGGTCGGTGGTCCGACGAACGTCGTCTCCGAGAGATTCGTCCAATTCGCAATCGCCTGCATCTCAGCGGTCGAAAGTTCGTCGCTCTCGAGAACCACGGCCACGGGATTCCCCTTGAATGGCACCGCTGTGAAGACGTCCACTTGCTGGAACGGAATACGCTTCATCTTAGAATCTCCATATACATTTCTGGGTCTTTCAAATGCGTCAATCCGAATTGTTCATACAAGCCACGTTTGCTCTCGAACGGAATCACGGCGTTTTCCCCAGTTGCGCAATGGTAAGGCAGAACTCCGACTGCGTAACAGATTCAGATCATCGAAATTGCGACCGGTACAGCCACCTATTCCATTGCTCCGTACGCCAGTGTCCAGAAGTCGGTGAATACCTTCGGCGGTTCCGGCGAATCCATCATGCGCGGCGTGAAAATGATGCCGATCATTCCCTCCGCTGGATCGGTGTATGCGGATGTCCCGTGGCCGCCAGTCCAACCGAATCGGCCTGGGGTGTGAAAAATTTCGTTGCGCTGAATGTCCACTGCCATCCCGAAGCCCCAACTGCTATGCGTACCGAAAAAGACTTCGCACCCGGCGCGTTGCTCTGGCGTGAGTTGATCTGAAGTCATCAGCTCGACAGAGGCGCGTGAAAGAATTTGCCCGCGGCCGTGCCGGCCTTTGTTCAGCATCATGCGGCT
>QHXA01000724.1:0-580 GCA_003222755.1 Acidobacteriota bacterium | reverse complement strand
ATCGATCGTAGAAACGAGCCCGCCTCCGCCCGATTCAAACGGCGGCTCAGGTTGCCAAGCGGTGTTCACCACGTCGTTAAACAAATCCAGCGGGTTCGTCTGACGATTGAAGAAGTAGGACGGAGTCAAGGGCTCGATTTTTCCGGAAGGCACATGAAATGCGGTGCATCCACTGCTCGCCCGGTTGCGCCATCCACGGCAGCGAACGGAGTTTCTGTAGCCATTCTTCCGTGCCAGGCGCTTGTGCAGGCCGTGGTGGGCCGTCGCCACCAATCCGATATTCAGGGATCAACTTTTGAATCGGATACGTATCCGGCATCGCCATCACGCTGCCGAAGCCCATTCGGAACGTCAGCAAATCGCGAACGGTAATCGCACGTAGCGCAGGAACCGTCTCATCGGGTTGTGAAGACATAGACTTCAGCACGCGGCGATTTGCAAGTTCCGGCAGCCACGGCTCGATGGATTCGTGGAGGCACATTCCTCCACCAGAATCATTGCCGCAGCCGCGGTAGTAGGCTTCGTGAGCGAAGCGATGCGGAAGATCGTGTGGCGCTTCATTTGGCGCCGGATGGCCGAA
>QHXA01000723.1 GCA_003222755.1 Acidobacteriota bacterium | reverse complement strand
TGATCGAATAGAGCGTCCGTCGTGCACGGCGCCGAACCTGCGTAGTCCAGCTATCAAACCGGGAACGGTTATTCGAACCATACAAAATAATGTCGGCAAACCGCCCCGCGCCGATCCCCGCTTCGACTAATGCCCGGTCGAAGTATCGACTGCCGGTCCCACTCACACATGGCGCAGCGATAGGACTGCCGCCATACGCGGGGTCACAAACCGTCCTCATGCGGGGATTGACATTCAAGACGCGGAATTCGTGAATGCCAAGCGTATGTACGTAGTCGCTAGATATGGCCCAGTTTCCCGCGAACTCGCGGTCAAAACCGATCGAGGCTTTCTGTATGTAGGGGTCTTTCATGTCGGGTGGAATGATTCTTCCTGTACCACCGACGGCCAGACTCGTTGTCGTTGTTCCAGGCGGCGGTGTGGGCAATGGGTCGACGCCATATCGAAACGTCGGCAAATCTCCCGACCCTACGGTTCTGTTGGACAGATCCAGAATGGTCTGATAGAGCGTCGCATTTGACTGCTGTTGTGAGAACAGGGTCAGGTTTTGGAATACCTGATCGTAAAAGATTCCATAACCTCCACGAATGACCATCCGCCCATCGCCGTTAGGATCGTACGCAAATCCAATCCGAGGCTGGAACTCCTTAAAGCTTGGAGTCGTACGCGCTAAAGCGCCGGCATCACCGGCAAGCGCTCGCGCCCGCGGATCGTTGAGGCGTTGGAGAACCTGCATCGTGCGATTGTTCGTCTGGGCGGGCAAGATGCCGATGTTGGCGTCCCAACGCACCCCGAGATTGAGTGTGAAATTTGGCGTGATTTTGTAGTCGTCCTGAAAATAAAACGCCAGCTGATGTCCCGGCGGCTGCGCCGTATCGCCTGCGCCAGTGCTGTACACGATTTCCGACACTGCGCCTGGCGTGGCAAAGCCCTGCGGATACCGGCCGTTGAGATTGTTTTTGATCGTCAACGGATCATCGAAGAAAAATATGTGGTAGCCATTCGCATCGAAGAAGAAGTAGCCGCCTAGTTTGGCTCGGATGTAGTTCGTTCCGAACTTCATGGCGTGCTTCCCCGCGATCCACGAGAAGTCATCGCGAAACTGGAACTTTCGCTGGGTGGTCTTTTGCGGCACATTCACATTTGCGCCACTTTGTACCGATGGAAAATCCAGCAGAGGCTTGTCGGTCACAGCCAGAATTTCATTTTTGAAATCCTGGAAATGGAACGAGAACACGTTCAAGGTGGTGGTGCTGAAGCCGTACGTGTGATTGACCACGACGCTGTTGAAGCGATTGTCATTCTTGTTGCCGTTGGTCAGATCTCCAGGCTTGCCAGGGTCGAACTGATCGTTAGGAGAGTGATAATTCTGCTGCGAATAGCGGTAGAACATCGACTGTTTACTGCTCAAGTGGTGATCCAGTTTTATGCTGAACAGCGTGTCGTCATACGGCGTGGAGATCGTGGAGGCCGGCGTCACTCCGGGAATGGCAGCGATCTGCGGCAGACGCGCAGGATTCACCAGCACGTTCTGCCGCTCTCGAAATCTTTCTACAGAGCCGAAGGCGAAAACCCGGTCTTTTACGATGGGACCGCCTATAGATCCTCCGAATTCCTCGCGGTCATATTCGGGCTTGGGATCGGTCGTCTGTTTTTCAAAGAAGTCGCGAGTGCGAATGGATTGATTACGAAAATTCACGAAGGCCGATCCATGAAGGTCATTCGTTCCGGATTTGGTGACCACATTAATAACACCGCCCACGGCTCGGCCGCTTTCCGCGCTCCATCGGTGCTGCAGCACCTCGAACTCCTGAATGCTTTCGTAGGCGAAATTCTGAAGCAGGCCTCCGACCACAT
>QHXA01000722.1 GCA_003222755.1 Acidobacteriota bacterium | reverse complement strand
ATCGCCGGCCATGTTGGTCTGAATGATGCGAAGCTTCAAGCCCGGAGTGGCTCTGTAGTCATCATGCTTCGTCAACGCCTTGTCGGTGAGTGTTGCCTCACTGACCGTGTTTTTTCCCAGGACCCATGCCGCGATCGTCTGCCACTCTGGCTCGTTTGCAGAGGTGAACTGCGCGCCTCCACCATGCCATTGGTCGCCGCCGGCTTCGTACCGCAGCGGGTGAATGAGAAGCGGGCTTGCAAGCGGATTGCCGGGACCTTTTGGCGGACCGCATCGAAGTTCTTGCGTGATTGCTCTTCATTCCAGGTCGCGCTACCAGGCGACAGCAGTTGCAGACGCATCGCATTCGGCGCGTTGCCCTCGCCGGCCCCAAGTGCATGGCAAGCATAACAGCGGGCATGGCCTGCGCGCCTCGCCAGAAAAATCGGCTCCACGCGTGTTCTGAAGAACTCATAGTCCAAAGACGGGCCCGGTTTGAATGTTGATTGCACCGTTGATTGCTGAGTTTGCTGCGCCGCCCGCGAGGCCGCGACGGACACGAGCAAGGCAAGCGCGATCGACAACAACAAACATCTCCGCATTGAAGTCCTCCTCAATTCACTGAAACAACTCCGGCAGCCTATAGACGATCAGTTTGCCGCGGTCTACCGTTATCAATTCCTTCGCCGCAGCGTTCAGATCCATGGAGTAGGCCGCAGTATCCGGCATGATGGCCCAGGGCGCCACGTCACCATTGTCTCCATAGTTCCAGATTCCGATGAATGGCTTGGCCTCCGGAGCGCGGCTGAAGAGCTCTCCAGTCGGCACCCCGCCCCTGCGTCCCGTGGCGATAATCTTCTTTCCCTGCGGAGAAAAGATAACCTTACGGGTACCGAATACCACGCCGAGACCTGTTTTGGGACCCGAAATGGTCCAGCGCGGCGCCACGTCTCCATCGTCGCTGCGATTAAAAAACCAAACACCCTGGATGGTGGTAACGGCCATCAGGTTATTGACGGGATCGACGGAGACTCGCACCGGACGGTCCAGTTTCGTCTTGGGACCGTGGATGACGCGGATCGGCGGCGCATCGCCGCCCACATCGCTGCGAAAGACGAGGATCGCGTCGTTCATCAGTTGCGCGACGTAGGCTTCGCGGTGGACGGGATCGAGCGTCACGTTGTCGGAGTAATTCAACATCGTTTTAGGACCCTGAATGATGCGAATCGGCGCTTCGGCGCCTTTTGCTCCGCCACCGAAGAACAAAATCGCTTGCGCGAACGGATTGGGAACAGCGATTTCGTCATGGAGAGAGTCCACGGATATGTCGTGGCTTGTGCGGGCCTGCAGTGTATCTTGACCTTCAATCACTCGGGTGGGGCTTGCAGTTCCATTCGCCAACCTGGCGAATACCGAGATCCTCGGATAGCTCACTCAGTTGGGCGCCAGAATCTCTTGCCGTTTGGGATCGAAGGCGACAGCGCCCAGTCTTCCCATGGTGGCCAGCGGAGCGCCCTTCGGTGCGCTATGGATCACCCGCAGCGGCGCCATGTTGCCTTGAGCCGTTCTGGGAAATACAGCGGCGATATGATTTTCCCAACTGGTGACCCACAGCTCATTGTGCTTGGTGTCAATTGTGACTCCAGTGGCGCCTTTCAGGTTTGTGGCCGGCCCTGCGAGCACGCGCACGGGCGCTACATCGCCACTGGCATTGGCGTCAAAAAAGAGGATGGAATTTTCTCCGCTATTGGCGACGACAATTTCACCGCTGTCCGGATCGCGAGTGATACCTACCGCGACATTCAGCCGCGTGTGAGGACCCTGAATGGTTCGCAGAGGTCCCACGTCTCCATTGGCCGTCCTAGAAAAAACCATGATGGAGGGCGGCATAAATTTGCCGCTGGAAGGGCCAAGCGGCTCGACGGTGCCGGGATGGCTGAAACTGCCGCGCATAAAAGCGAATTTCGAGTCGCCATGAAGTGCGAAGGCTTCACCGGTCCGGGTCTTGCGCCAGTTTCCGTGATTGGTGACGAGGATCTCGTTCCTCTCCGCATCCACATAGATTCCGTGCGGATCGGCCAGCGACGTGTTGGGGCCCTGAATAATTCGCAACGGGTCGTCGTCTCCATTCGCTTTTCTCGAATACACGCTGATCCGGTTGGCATGTTCTGTCGTGATATAGATTTCGTCATGCTGGATATCGAAGGCAACTCCGCCAGAAGCATGCGGCACATGGATCTCTCTCGCCGGAGCCGAATTCCCTTCCGCCGTGAGCGGGAAGATATTGATGTCTTGTCCATCACCACTGACGGCAAACATCTCCTGGAATTCGGGAGAAACGGCCACTCCGCAGGGAAGCGCTAAATTGGTCTTCGGTCCGGCCAATCGGCGCTTCGGCTCCATCACGCGATCCGTGGACTGGAACTGCGTGGGATAGACCATGACGCTGGGTTCCGCAGACTCCTTATCATTTGTCATAAACACTTCATCGCGTTTGGTGTCAATCGCGATTCCGCTTAAGACGGGGGCAGAGTCCGAAACCACGCGAACCGGCTTGGTATTTAAAACAATCGGAGTTCTGCCGGCGGCTTTACCGGCTTCCTGAGCAACGGCTGTGCTGAACCAATCGCTGCCTCCTATCCAGAATGTCGCGATCAGCACGATGCCTGCGAGTGGAATCAACAGCCGCCGATTTGACGAATGTCTCATGGATCTTCCTCCCTTTCTCGCCGAATTGTCTTCTGAGCGACGAAGTATAGCGCGAGATTATTTCAGCTGAATCTCGAATCCGTTATACTCTCAGCCACCGCAAGTCCAAAAAAATTTCGCTGGAGGAGTCTATGCCAAACGAAGGCCGGAGAGTTCGTCTGCTACGTGCAATCTTTGCGATGCTCGCCATAGGTGTAGCTTTGTTTGCCGCGAGTGCGGCTACCGATCCGCCGGTTGCCACCGACGATCTCCAGCGCTCGCTGCGGCTGGATAACTATACCGTCGTGGCCGACAGCGGTGCGGGGCGCGGCGAAGTGATTT
>QHXA01000062.1 GCA_003222755.1 Acidobacteriota bacterium | reverse complement strand
CTCCGGATTTCACCTTGAGGTCGCATCTCGATTCGGAGGTGAAACTCTCGGATTTCCGGGGCAAGAAGAACGTTGTGTTGGCGTTCTATCCGCTCGCCTTTACCCCAGTCTGAACGGTTCAAATGCCGGCGTATGAGGAAGATCTTTCCGAGTTCGGCCGGTATAATGCCCAGGTCCTGGGCTTAAGCACCGATACCATTCCGTCGGTTAAGGCGTGGGCGAAATCCCTGGGGAGTATCTCTTACCCATTGCTCAGCGATTTCTGGCCGCACGGTCTGACGGCCCTAAAATACGGAGTGCTGCGGGCGGAAGGTTTTACCGAACGCGCCGTCTTCATCGTCGACAAGAAGGGGATCATCAGATACATCGATGTCCACCCGATCGGTGATCAACCGAAAAATTCAGTGCTGTTTGAAGAGCTCAAAAAAATCGAGGGGTAATGCTCGAACTCTCGCGCAGTTGCATCCCTTACACTCCTCTCAAGCGCGAATTGAAAGACTGCCGCATCGCCCTCGTCAGTACGTCTGGTGCGTACGTCGAGGGCATGCAGCCTTTTGGTGAAAACGATCTCAGTTACCGTCTGATTCCCGCTGACACGGACACCAAGAATCTCCGTTTCGTGCCAGGACACTTCGATACCTCGAAGGGCGCCGAGGACCCCAATATCATGTTTCCGCTCGATAGACTGCGTGAGCTGGTCATGGCGGGAGAAATCGGGAGCCTTACGGAAAATCAGATCTCGATGGGACTCACAACCGAACTGCGTAAGCTGAAAGAGGTCGTGAGTTGGGAAATCGCAGAAGTCGTGATGAAAATGCGGCCGGCGGTCGTTTTACTAACCGGTGGCTGACCGCTTTGCCATCGGACGGTCGTCACGATTCAACGCGCGATTGAAACTCAGGGCATCTGCACGGTCCTGATCACAGTGTCTCCCAATGAATCCGAACCCGCTGGCCCCCCACGGGCACTATATCCGAAACCCTTTGACCCGGGCTCATCGCTTGGAAGACCGAACAATCCTGCTCTACAGACGCAGATTCTGCGCGATGCGCTGGGCCTGATGCGATATCCGGCCGAACCTGGGACGATCATCACGAAGCAATATTCATAGCAAAACCACGCTTTGCAGCGATGTAATCTCGATCCGCTTCCCGCAGCGTGGATTGCTGCATCGCAGAACATCGTCGACGCGCACCATATAATCGCGAGCCGCCTTGAATCGCGCCCGGTCATCTTCGGTAGCGCGCGGCGGCAAGGAGGGTTTCTTCGTGCGGCGGATCCAACGGATCTGATATTCCGCGGCCTGCTTGCAGGACGGGCAGTTGATGGTATGCGGCCGGCTTTCCGTCTTCTCGTTAAAAAAATCTCGCTCTTCCACCACTATTCCCCTTTTGCCGCGATTCCTGGCTTTGTCATCCTCATCGGATCCAGTACTTCCTTCAGCCGTTTCGGCGGCATGATCCTCTTCGCCATCGCTATTTCGCGCACCGTCTTTCCTGTTTCGTACGACTCTTTGGCGATTGCTGCAGCGGCATCGTAACCAATTTCCGGCGCGAGGGCCGTACACATCGCGAGGCTTTTCTCGACCATTTCGTTACACCGTTCCACGTTGGCCTGGATTCCAACAATACAACGATCGGCCAGGTTCACGGCGGAAGTGGCCAGAAGGCGGATCGATTCTAGGAGGTTGTATGCCATGACGGGCATCATGACGTGTAGTTCGAACACACCGGATTGGCCGCCCAGCGTCACCGTCAGATCATTCCCAATCACTTGCGCCGCGGCCATCAAGACCGACTCCGCGATCACCGGGTTCACTTTGCCAGGCATAATTGAGGAGCCGGGCTGGGTTTCGGGCAATCGGATCTCACCGATTCCGCATCGGGGTCCTGAGGCCAACCAGCGTAGGTCGTTCGCAATTTTTGTAAAGCTTACTGCGATTGTTTTCAGGATACCGCTCGTCTCGACGATCGCGTCCTTCGCGCTCTGCGCCTCGAAGTGGTTCTCTGCTTGGCGCAAATTGAACCCGGTCAGCTTCGATAAATGCTGAATTGCCCGTGCGGCAAATCTCGGATGTGTATTAATGCCAGTCCCCACGGCCGTTCCGCCTAACGGCAATTCGCCGAGGCTCTCCCGAAGTTTCTCAACACGACGGATGCTGAGCTGCGCCTGTCGAGCATATCCGCCGAATTCCTGACCTAAGCGGATGGGCGTTGCATCCTGCAAATGAGTTCTTCCGATCTTTACGATGTAATCGAATTCTTTTGCCTTGCTGGCGAGCGCACGTCGCAGCTTTGTAAGCGCGGGAATTAGCGCGTTCTCAATGGATTCAAGCGCAGCGACATGTATCGCCGTCGGGATCACATCATTGCTGGACTGTCCCATATTCACGTGATCGTTGGGATGCACCGGCTTTTTCGATCCCACCGCTCCGCCCAGCAACTGTATCGCCCGGTTCGAGATTACCTCGTTGGCATTCATGTTTGTGGAAGTGCCGGAACCGGTTTGAAAAATATCGATGACGAAGTGCTGGTCGAGATTTCCATCAACCACCTCCTGAGCTGATTGCACGATGGCACTGCCGATTTTTTTGTCAATCAGGCCCAGGTCCATATTGGCACGAGCTGCCGAGAGCTTGATGAGGCCCATCGCTCGGATGAACTCGCGAGGGAAGCGCAGGTTACTAATCGGAAAATTGTCGACGGCGCGCTGTGTCTGCGCGCCATATAGGGCACCGGCGGGAACTCGGATTTCCCCCATCGAGTCACGCTCGATGCGGCTATCTGGGATTTTTCCAGCGGTAGACTTCCTAAACAAAGCTCAGACCGCGACAGCGAACTCCTTCCGCCATTAGCCGTTCTTGTTGCATCCAGGCGTATTCGCCTGCCGTGCGAATCTTGCCGCCAGCGCCAACGACTCGATGCCAAGGAAGCCCTACAGGACAATCGCGCATCGCCGCGGCAACCTGGCGCGGTCCGGTACCGACGACGCGTCCCACATCCCCGTATGATAAGACACGCCCTCGAGGAATGCGGCTTATGAGCCGATAGATGGAATGAGCTACCGAGGGCACAAGCGCGGATGTTAGCACCAATCGAGGTAGCTCACCACCGCCAGAACGGTCTCGTCTAAACTGCGGAAATCGTAGATAATCGATGCGCCTGGAGGACGCCGAATCTACTGAAAGGATAATCAATGTTCAGTATCAAACCAAAAGAAGGCGGCAGCGATAGCTACACGCCGCCACCACCGAACACGAATGTTTTAAAAGCCGGGATGGCTTTAGCTCTTGTCCTCATCCTTGGCCTTGGCTACAACGCCTACTCCACCCGCTCAACGCTTCAAAACCAGATCAATACCCTCGAACAGCAATTCGAGGATCAGGCCGAGCAAATGAATGGCCTCAAGAAACGCGCCACGGACCTTGGCGCGGATCTTGATGTGGTCACGAAGCGCATGGGCGTCACCGCCCAAGAGCTAGACGCTTCACGAAAGTTCGCGGAAAGATTGAAAACGGAGCAAGAGAAAGCTAAAGAACAGCTCGCTCACGAACTCGCAACAAAAGCGAGCACAACGGATGTCGCCGCTGTGCGCCAGGAAGCCACTACGAAGGCTGCCGAAGTTCAGCAGGTCGCGGAAACAAAGATCGGAAACGTCTCCGGAGAAGTCAAGACGGTTGCGGCGAATCTCGACGCGACCCGCAGAGACTTAGCCGAGAGCCGTCGCGAAATTACTGATGTGAAAACGAGTCTGAGCGCCCAGATCGCTCGGAATGCGGGCGAACTGGCTGATCTTCGCAAGAAAGGCGAGCGCGATTTCTTCGAGTTCGATCTCCCATAGCCGAAAAAAAGCGAGATGACGCGCGTGGCCGATATCCAGTTGCAGTTACGTAGAACCGACCCGAAAAAAGCGAAGTACGATCTGTTGATTCAGGTAGATGACAGCAGGCTGGAAAAGAAGGACCGCACGGCCAACGAGCCTGTCCAATTCCTGGTGGGCCGAGACAAACTCCGGTATGAAGTGGTCGTCAATTACGTCGATAAGGATCGCATCCGCGGATATCTCAGCACACCCAAGGATAAAGTCTTAGCTGCCGAGAGACCGCAGTTCCGGCCGGAATAACGAAAGATCGGCCACAAAAAAGCACAAAAGGCCCAAGAGACAATTTTTGGTGAATTTTGTGCCTTTTTGTGGCCGATTCGCCTTCGTTTCAGAGCCGGTGACCTGTGACGGCTGTGGCGCCTATGAGCACTACCGCTGCTGCTTCAACAATCAACCACCAAATCTGAAACTCTTTCCGTTCCTGCGCGTGTGCGGAGTACCGCAATCCCGCTAAAGCGGCGAGCACGACCGTTGACCCAATCGCAAAACCAGCGTGGCCTGTGACGGCCCCTTTGTCGAGATGAATCATCTCGGCGAGCTGCAGACCTGTGCCCGCAGCGGCGAGTGCGCCGACTGCAGCCCATAATGTCAGGCCATATCCTGTTCGGTGCAGTTCCGGCTTCTTGGCGTAAAGTGCCCACGAATCATAGACGACAGCCATGATCGTTAACGCGATCGGGAAATGGATAATGAGTTTATGAATTGGTATGCCGAACAAGGCAGGCCATTATACTTATAATGGTTGCTCATGGCAGAGATTACTCGACGGCCGTCGATTCCAGTGAATGTCGGCGGTATCTTCATCGGCGGCAGTCATCCGATTGCCGTGCAGTCCATGACAAACACGGACACGGCGGACGTCGCCGCCACTGTGAAGCAGGCCGAAGCCCTCGCAGTGGCTGGTTCCGAACTGGTTCGCCTCACCGTTAACACTCGCGAAGCCGCCTCCGCGGTTCCTGAAATTGTTAGCCGTCTGCGTGACCGGCACATTACCGCACCCATCATTGGCGATTTTCATTACAACGGGCACATCTTGCTTCGCGCGTATCCGGATTGTGCGCGAGCGCTCGACAAGTACCGCATCAATCCCGGTAATGTCGGAATGGGCCGGCAACACGACGATAACTTCCGGACGATCATCGAAATCGCTAACGAAAACGCGAAACCTGTTCGGATCGGGGTCAATTGGGGATCGCTGGACCAGTCGCTCGTCACGCGGTTAATGGATGAAAACGCTCGCAGTGCGGAGCCGAAAGACTCTCGCGCCGTGATTATGGAAGCGATGGTCCGCAGCGCAATCGACTCGGCAGAGATGGCACGGGCCTACGGGATGCGCGAAGATCGCATCATTCTCAGCGCAAAGGTGTCCGGTGTTCAAGACCTAATCGATGTTTATCGCGAACTGGCCCGGCGCTCGATGCACGCTCTCCATCTCGGACTTACCGAGGCCGGTATGGGCCGTGGCGGTATCGTCGCCAGCACGGCCGCGCTATCGATTTTGCTGCAAGAAGGCATTGGCGATACGATCCGCGTCAGCCTCACACCTGCACCTGGCGGGGATCGGACAGAAGAAGTCCGTACTTGCCAAGACGTTCTTCAAAGCCTCGGCATCCGCAGTTTTTCGCCGCGAGTGACCGCGTGCCCGGGTTGTGGCCGCACGACCAGTACGGTGTTTCAAGAAATGGCGGACGACATCCAGCAATACCTGGGTTCCCGCATGCTGGTGTGGAAGCAGACGTATCCCGGTGTCGAAAATCTGAGAATCGCCGTCATGGGATGCGTGGTGAATGGCCCCGGCGAATCGAAGCACGCAAATATAGGAATATCACTGCCCGGAACCGGCGAAGAGCCGAAGGCGCCCGTTTATGTCGATGGACGTTTAATAACTACTCTGAAAGGCTCCACGATCGTTAATGAATTCATCACCATCCTTGACGACTATGTCGAAACGAGATTCCGACGATCATGACCGTTAGGAGACATTGAATGCCGACAACGCTCGCCCGAAAGGAAGATCTCAGTTTTAATCGGATCGTATCCAAGCAATTCGATCAGGCCGCGCAGTATCTTAAGATCCACCCTGCCCTTCTAGCTCAGATCAAAGCCTGCAATAACGTTTACTATTTTCAATTCCCCGTGCGATTCGGCGGCGATCAGTATGAGATCTTCGAAGGCTGGCGCGCAGAACATAGCCAGCACAAGAAGCCGGTCAAGGGTGGCACCCGATTCAGCGAGCTGGTCAATCAAGACGAGATCATGGCGCTGGCGGCATTGATGACCTACAAGTGCGCAATCGTTGATGTGCCGTTTGGCGGCTCCAAAGGCGGCGTTCGTTTCGACCCTAAGAAATACACGGAAGAGCAGATTGAGAAAATTACACGGCGATTTACGGCAGAGCTGATCCGTAAGGGATATATCGGACCCGGCGAAAATGTTCCCGGTCCCGATGTCGGTACGGGTGAACGCGAAATGGCATGGATGGCCGACACTTACGATACATTCAATCCCGGCGGTATCGACAATCTGGCCTGCGTTACCGGCAAGCCCGTAGCACAGGGCGGAATTCACGGCCGGCGCGAAGCCACTGGACGCGGGGTTCAATTCGGTATCCGTGAAGCTTTCCAATATTCCGAGGACCTGAAAAGAGTTGGACTCACGCCCGGGTTGGAAGGCAAGGCTGTTGTATTGCAGGGCTTTGGCAACGTTGGCTATTACGCCGCGAAGTTTTTATCCGAGGAAGATGGCTGCAAAATCGTCGGCATTGCCGAGTACGACGCGGCCCTCTATAGCCCAACCGGCATCCCCGTGGAAGAGTTAAATAACTTCAGGAAAGAAACCGGATCCATCAAAAACTTTCCCGGTGCAGAGACGCTTCCCCGGCCGGACTCGATTTGGGACGTCCCGTGCGATATCCTGATTCCAGCCGCACTTGAAAACCAGATCACACTCGAGAACTGCGACCGTATCAATTGCAAGGTCCTCGCCGAGGCAGCGAATGGGCCCACCACGCCTGGGGCTGAAGAGCGGCTTCACGGCCGAGGAATTATGATTCTTCCGGATATTTTTCTAAACGCCGGTGGAGTCACGGTGTCCTATTTCGAGTGGGGCAAGAATCTTTCGCACATGAGATTCGGCCGGTTGCAGAAGCACTTGGAAGAGATCAGGAACCAAAAACTCGTAACGACGATCGAAAAGATGATCGGCCAACCCGTACCGGAAGAAGACAAAAAATATCTCTTTCGGGACCCGGAGGAGATCCACCTGGTCAACTCCGGTCTCGAAGAAACCATGGTTACCGCCTACCGGGAAATTCGGGAAGTCCACCACAGCCGGGTGCCGAAGGAGAGCATGCGCACGGCGGCATTCATTATCGCTATCAAGAAAGTAGCCCTGACCTACGAACAACTGGGCATTTTCCCCTGATAAATGCGCCGACCAAAAAACTTGCCTGGACGGGTAGCAGTTTTGATAGAGTGGCACCCATTCCGATTGAGGAGTGTCGCTTAGGAGTACCAAATGAAGACAAGAGTCATAGTGACGTTGTGTGTTGTCTTTGTCTGGGGGCTGGTCTCGTCCGCCAATGCACAGGTGGTTGCGGGAAGTCCCGAAGATAAGGCGTTTCAGAAGATCGACGCGGAAAACAACGTCGATAACAAAATCACGCTCCTTCTGGACTTTGAGAAGCAATTTGCGCAGTCGAAGGCCCTCAAAGAGGCCTACCTGCAGTTGGTTGAGCTGTATCAACAGAAGAACAATTCACCGAAGGTTATCGAGTACAGCGAGAAGATACTCAAGCTGGACCCGGGTAACTTGCCTGCCCTACTGAAGGCCACGTATGCCTATTCTTTGGAAGGCAAGCCGACCAGCCTGGACCGCGCGATCCAATATGGACAGAAGGCTATGGATGAGATCACGAAACTCAAGAGTGGTCCGCCTCAGCAAGGTTATACCGACGACCAGTGGAAGCAGTACATCGAGAGCAATGAAGGGCTCGCCAAAAATTATCTATCGTATGCGCGAAGCCTGAAAAGGTAGGGCCACAGCCGTAGGCGCCGGCTGAAGCCCGGCGCCTACGGTTCACACAAACTGTGCAATGAAGTATTCAGCATTCAACGGCTCCCCCGTAGCCTTCATCAGCATGGTGTCCCAATCGTAGCGCGCACCCGGTTTGAACACCTTCTCGATCAGATATTCCCCCACTTGCGGATTCCCGACATAGCTCTCGAATTTGACAATGCTCTGGTGGATGTACCGAAGGAGCTGCGACGCCATAAGTTCGCCGAGAACGTAATTCTGGTAGTAGACCGGGGAACTGGCCAGATGGATTTTTGATGCCCAGTCCGGGCGGTCGCGGTCCTCTGGTGGCGTGATCTTCTGGAAACGCTCGACGTATTCCCACCACAGGCGGTTCAAATCAATTGCGGGGTTCCGGTAGAGCTGTCGTTCAAACCGGATAAGCGTGATTGCCCAGCGCAAGAAGATCAACATTTCGGAACGAAGGGTCTTCAGCGCCGTTGCGCTGAGACGCTGAGCGTCTGATGGCGAAAGCCCAGCAATTTTGGTCAGCCATTCGGGATTTTTGGACATCCGGCCGTTGAGCATCGCAATCGCCTCTGTCGTCAGAGTGTGCGCAGGCGTTCGGAGTAAGAACGGCAAGGAGCGATCATTGTATTTGTCGTAAACGGCATGACCAAACTCGTGAAGCATCGTGCTCATCCATCGCTCGATTTTCCGAATGTTACATAAGACGCGTACATCACCTTCACGATCCATATCCATGCAGAATGCATGTTGGGATTTGCCTTCTCGTTCATAGAGGTCGGCGCGCCGTAGTAGGTCGTCAATTTCCAGGCCGATGCTCCGGTAATGCTCTCGAGTAAGCGCTTCGATATCCCTATCTTTGAAGACGTCGTCGAGAGACTCCGCGGCGCCCGCTGCGGGATATTCCTGAAAAAAGGGATCACTGTAGAGCCATGGTTCACTTTCGGGACTGCTAACGCCGTATTTTCGTTTCAGCGTCGCATCCAGCTCCGATTTCATCTCCATGAAAGCTCGTTCAGAAAGTCGTTCCAAGCGATCGAGTAACGAGAATACCGCTGTCTCGTCCAGTTCCTGCAACTCGAACATCATCGCGTAGTAGTCCGGATAGCCGAGCTTGCGCGCTTCGCGATTTCGGATTGCGATCAGTTCGAGCAGTTGCGGCGCAACTTCGTGGCCGACTTGCTTTGTCGCTTCCCACGCGACGCGGCGGCGAGCGATGTCGGACTCGCTGCGGAGAATGTCCCGGAGTTGGTTATCCGAAGCCTTACCGCCTTCGAAATCCGCACGGAAGGTATTAAAGAGATTTTCAATCTGAGTCTCGCGCTGAACGATATCGCGGAGGACGTCCTGTTCAATTTGATTTGGTACAAAGGCATCATGAATCAGCTTTAATTGCCGGCCTTCAATTGCATCCAGCTGGACGCCAGCCGCCGTCCATTGGCGAATTTGCCGAAATTCGTCGCGATTGTTATAGACCTTCAGGTAGCGCTCTTTTGCAGCGACGAGGGCTTGTTCCGACGCCTTGTCATTGCCGTTCAAGGAAAGATCCCAAAATTTCAGGCTGTATTCGCTGTGCAACGGTGCAATGACGCTCTCATGATGCCGGATGTAAGCGCCGACTTCCGTCCTCATTTGCCCTCGCCGCGCCTGACCTGAACGCCGGCGAGATCTTCGAACAGGGTAATCACGCCGGAATGATCCAATCCGCCGCGGCCCCGTACGCGAAGGGCAGCGAACAACTGCTCCACGAAGGCGGCAGTCGGAATCGGCACTCCGACGGAACGCGCAGCATCAGCGATGAGATTCAGATCTTTCGAATGTAAATCGATTTTGAAACCCGGAGCAAAATCCCCACTCAAGATCTTCTCCGATTTTTGGTCGAGACACTTGCTTCCGGCGAGTCCTCCGGAAAGTGCTCGAATCATCTTCTGAGGGTCGACGCCGGCTTTTGTGCCGAAGACGAGCGCTTCACCGATTGCCGTCAGGTTGATGGCAACAATGATTTGATTGGCCAGCTTTGTAAATCCGCCTGAGCCGAGCGCACCCATGTGCGTTATCGTTTTTCCAAGCGCATTAAAAATCGGCAGCGCCCGCTCGAAATCTTCTGACTCGCCGCCCGCCATAATTGAAAGGGTGGCATCGATCGCGCCTTTCTCGCCGCCGCTGACCGGAGCATCAACCATTGCAACACCGGCTGCCGAGAGTTCCTGCGCCACTTTCTGAGAAACGATCGGGTTGATCGTACTCATGTCGATGAAAAGCT
>QHXA01000706.1 GCA_003222755.1 Acidobacteriota bacterium | reverse complement strand
GGGCGTCGACAACGTTCCAGTTGCAAATATTTGGAATGCTCGCGACGATCGTACCGCCTTCCGTCAGTTTGCTTCGTAGCTTTTTGAGTACTGCCCATGGATCAATTAAGTGCTCAAGTACATCTGCAAGTACAATACAGTCGAAGGATGCTGATTCCAGCACGTCTAGACAGTCTTCCACGTTTACATTCCAGACTTTATCTATTTTTTTTGCGGCTTCCCGTGCTGCAAGCCCGTTAGGCTCAATACCGTGAACCCTACATTGTTGGCGCCGCTTAATTTCGTTCCCCAGCCAACCTGCCGCGCACCCAATTTCCAGGACGCGTTTTGCGTCTTTGGGTATCAATTCCAAAACATCGGGACGTTCAAATTGGTAATAGGCGTTCAGCGCAGGCGCATGTTCTATCTCAGCTGAAGTTCCATTACACGGTTTTTGCACTTGCATAATCAGGCCGTCAGAGCAATACACTAAGTGGTGTTGGGAGAAATCGTGGAGTTAGCTGCGCCGTGCAATTAGAAGAAAAGACCAATTTGGAATGACCGCTTCAGTTCCAAGCACCACAAATCCGCCTACGGCATTCACGAGTCGGGCCAGGCTGTCGGGCGTAAAACAATGCTTGTGGGTCACGTCAAGATAAACGGTGTCTCCGGCTCTTTCATCCGGTACGATGATCGCCATTGTCCCTCCGGGCTTCAGAACACGACGCCATTCGGCAAGTGTTTTGACGACGTCGACATAATGCTCAAGATTATGGCGCGAAACAACGTAATCCAACTCCCCGTCAGCGAACATGTAGAGATCATCACCTGATGCTTGGATATCAGCGATACACTTTTGGGTTGCGACCACCCCATGCGTACCGATTTCTCCAGAAGCCAAGAGGTCAACACCGATACAGTCGGGTGCCACCTTACGGTGTCCACACCCGACGTCAATACCCTTACCCACACAAAATTTCGCCAATGCTAACGCTTCCGGATGATTATCTTCATCGACGGAAGGTGGAACCATCGGCCGGATGGGAATCACTCCCGCGAGACCGGATGAAGCTCTATCGTTTGTGCGTCTATGCCGCAACAAACCGAGCCCGCAGTCATACGCGGCATTCATTAAATGCTTGAATGACATACCGCGCTCTTGCCTTTGTAGTGTGATACCGGAGGCAATGCTCGCGGGCTCGCGCTCGCATGGCTTCAATCGGTTTACGCTCTGTTTGAGCCCGTGATACAACCTCTCGTAGTTCATCGAGCGATGCATATTCAAAATAATGCTGACCAGGTACTAATGCGTTTGGGATTTGCAGTTTGTTCTTGGGACAGGCTAGAGCAGCACCGCTGCCAAGAATTTCCCAGTATCGGCCGGTGTCTATACCAGCTCCCGGGACGCTCAAAGAGACCAGACTTGAACGCAGGATTTTGTAATAAGCACTGTTATGGCCGACAGAGAAGCGAAACCGCCGCCAGGTTGACAAGCTGCATTGTCCGAGCAATACACCGCACAAGCTTTGATACCGCTTCATCGGAACGCCGCCGATCTTAAGACTTGGCCAACCCAGTTGCTTCAGGAACTGCAACGTTTGCGCGCGTTCGGTCGTCGTGGGACCGAAGCAGGCCGCCAACAAATGCCGTATATCGCTGGATAAAGCACTCCACCAGCGTCTCTCAATCGCAAAAGGACACGGTCGTATATTGTCGAAAGCGATCCGATAGAGTTCCCGCTTGAAATAAAGAGTGAAGTCGGATGCTGCATAGATGAACTCCGGAGTGTCGGCGCCATCAATGCAAATCGTTCGTCCGGAGCGGGCTACGTCCCAGAACAGTCCTAAATCAACACCAACATTTGTTCCCAAGATCACGAGATCAAACGATCTCTTTTCTCGATAAATCTTCTGCCGTGGCCAGACCTGCCAGAATCTACTGTAGTTCGAGGCAGCGGTAGTCACGAGCTGAATTGGCGCCTCTTGAGATAGTTCGTTTAGTCCCTCGATAATCGTCGCCGTAAGAAAATCATATATCGTGGAATTAACGTACAGGACTCTCATACGAGGCCGGAAACAGCAGTTTCGATTGCCGGCTGATCCGCCAGGGCGCCCATGGACCACTCGCCCTTGATAAGCAAGGGCCCCTCGGACGCGAGATGGACTCCAGTGCCAAAGAAATCGCCGTTCGTTACTGAGATCGGAACAAAAACATGCGGCCAGTCTACCTCCTGGACGGTGGTTTGGCCGCTAATGCTAACTGCTCGACACATCAGGTTGTATTCGCCGGGTGCTAACGGTAGTTCAGGAAGGAGGCACTTGAAGTGACCTTTTGCTGGAAGATTCTCATAGGACACGCCTGAAAAATGGCTGTAATAGTTGAGCAGGCCGTAGCCACGCCTATCATGGATACTGAATCCAAGTGAAATTTTATCACTAGGCTGGCAGACGCAATTTTCAAATCCAAACACGAATACAGCGGGGGAGCCGGTCTTAGCTGTATTCAAAACTTGTCCGTTTGGCGACTCGAGATGGAACGATCGTATGAGAATCTTGCCGTTACCCGTACGTTCACAGTTGCGGAATGCCTTGTCCTTTTCCTTTTGCATTATTTCCGCCAGATATTGCGAAATGACTTGACCGCTTGGACCTGACAAGACCACATGTCCCGCCTTGAGAAGCACTGCTCGGTTGCAAAGGGTCGCAGCAGAATCTGTATTATGAGTGACAAGCAACACTGTGCGGCCGTCTCTTGCTACTTGGTTTATTTTCCCTAAGCA